>JANYAR010000157.1 GCA_025361185.1 Alphaproteobacteria bacterium
CGCCCTTGACCTTGAACTCGACCTTGCCGTCGACGATCGCGAAGATCGTGTGGTCACGGCCGAGGCCGGCGCCGGTGCCCGGATGGAAACGGGTGCCGCGCTGGCGAATGATGATGTTGCCGGCATTGACTGCCTGGCCACCGTAGATTTTGACGCCGAGATACTTTGGGTTGGAGTCGCGACCGTTGCGGGTGGAGCCGCCTGCCTTCTTGTGTGCCATGACTTACTCCTGCTTGGCCGACGCGCCGGTAATGCCGACGATCTCGATTTCGGTGTAATGCTGACGATGCCCCGTCTCTTTGCGGTGGTGCTTGCGGCGACGGAACTTGACGATGCGTATCTTGTCCGCACGGCCATGCGACTTGACCTTGACCGTGACCAGTGCGCCCGCGACCAGCGGCGCGCCGACGGTGACACCCTCGCCTTCGCCGATCATCAGGACCTGATCCAGCTTGATCTCGGCGCCGACATCGGCAACGAGTTTTTCTACGCGCAGGGTTTCTCCCTGCATTACGCGGTACTGACGACCGCCGGTAACAATGACAGCGTACATGGCTATGCCTCTGTAGTTATTCTGAAAACAGCCTTCTTTTCCGGCACTTGGCCGATAAAGAACCGCGAATTCTAACCGCAGTCGTACGCCAAGGCAACTGCAAGGGCTTCACTGCAAGGGCTTCACCGCCTTTGTGGCAGCGACGCAGCCACGACCGGGATCCCGCAGGAGCGTATCCCGGTCGCGCTTGCAACGCTCCTACACGCGCAGGGGACGCGACGCCATCCGGTCGCAAACGCTGAGACACGACGGTTGTTATAGTGATCGTTCCCCCCCATCTGTGGCGGCATGGCCAACATTCGCATCCGCGGTGCGCGCACGCACAACCTGAAAAACATCCATATCGATCTGCCGCGCGACAAGCTGATCGTGATCACCGGGCTGTCCGGTTCCGGCAAATCCTCGCTGGCGTTCGACACCATCTATGCCGAAGGCCAGCGCCGCTATGTGGAATCCCTGTCGGCCTATGCCCGCCAGTTCCTGGAACTGATGCAGAAGCCGGACGTGGACCATATCGAGGGCCTGTCGCCGGCTATTTCGATCGAACAGAAGACCACCTCCAAGAATCCCCGCTCCACCGTCGGCACCGTCACCGAGATTTATGACTATCTGCGTCTTTTGTTTGCCCGCGTCGGCGTGCCCTATTCGCCCGCCACCGGCCTTCCCATCGAAAGCCAGACCGTCAGCCAGATGGCCGACCGGATTCTGGCGCTGAAGGAAGGCACCAGGCTGTACCTGCTGGCGCCGATCGTGCGCGGCCGCAAGGGCGAGTACCGCAAGGAGCTGGCCGAGCTGCAGAAAAAGGGTTTCCAGCGCGCCAAGGTCGACGGAAAATTTTACGACATCAGCGCCACGCCCGCCCTGGACAAGAAACTCAAGCACGATATCGAGATCGTGGTGGACCGCATCGTGGTCAAGCCCGACATCGGCAACCGCCTGCCCGATTCCATCGAGACGGCGCTGAAGCTCGCCGACGGCCTGCTGGTGGTGGAATTCGCCGACGAAAAGGAAAAGGACGGCAAGCCCAAACAGATCATCTTCTCCTCCAAATTCGCCTGCCCGGTGTCCGGCTTCACCATTTCAGAGATCGAGCCGCGGCTGTTTTCCTTCAACAACCCGCATGGCGCCTGCCCGCAATGCGACGGATTGGGGGTGCAGAATTATTTCGATGAAGCACTGGTGGTGCCCGATCCAAGTCTCAGCCTGAAGAAGGGCGCGATCGCGCCCTGGGCTAAATCATCGTCGCCCTATTATCTCCAGACGCTGGACGCGCTGGCCCGGCACTACAAATTCTCCATGAACGAACCTTGGGAGGACCTTCCCAAGAAGGCGCAAAGTGTGATCCTGCAGGGCTCAGGCGATGAGGTAATCAAGTTCACCTATGACGACGGCATGCGCCGCTATGACACCAAGAAGGAGTTCGAGGGCGTCATCCCCAATATGAACCGCCGCCTTGGCGAGACCGACAGCGCCTGGGTGCAGGAAGACCTGGCGCGCTTTCAATCCGAAGCGCCTTGCGAGGTCTGCAAAGGCTATCGCCTGAAGCCGGAAGCCCTGGCGGTGAAGATCGGCGGCCTGCATATCAGCCAGGTCTGCGAGCAATCCATCCGCGACGCCGATGGCTGGTTCCGCGACATCGACAAGAAGCTGAACAAGCAACAACAGGAAATCGCCCACCGGATTTTGAAGGAAATCCGGGCCCGCCTGAAGTTCCTCAACAATGTCGGGCTGGACTATCTGACCCTGGCGCGTGCATCGGGCACCTTGTCGGGGGGCGAGAGCCAGCGCATCCGCCTGGCCTCCCAGATCGGCTCCGGCCTGACCGGCGTGCTCTATGTCCTGGACGAACCCAGCATCGGGCTGCATCAGCGCGACAATGGCAAATTGCTGGAATCGCTCAAGGGCCTGCGCGACATGGGCAACACCGTGCTGGTGGTGGAGCATGACGAAGACGCCATCCGCACCGCCGACCATGTGATCGACATGGGCCCCGGCGCAGGCGTGCATGGCGGCCATATCATCGCGCAAGGCACGCCGGCCGACATCATCGCCAACAAGAAAAGCCTGACCGGAAAATATCTCAGCGGCGCGGAAAATATTGCGATTCCGGCCCAGCGCCGCAAAGCCGTCCACAATCGCTGGCTCAAGGTGGTGGGCGCGCGCGGCAACAATCTCAAGAATGTCACGGCGCAGATCCCGCTGGGGACGCTCACCTGCATCACCGGCGTGTCGGGCGGCGGCAAGTCCACCCTCATCATCGAAACACTGTACAAGGCGGCGGTCCGCAAACTTGCCCAGGCGCACGAGAATCCAGCACCGCACGAGCGCATCGAAGGGCTGGAATTCCTCGACAAGGTCATCGACATAGACCAGAGCCCGATCGGGCGCACCCCGCGCTCCAACCCGGCCACGTATACCGGCGCCTTCACGCCTATCCGCGACTGGTTCACCGAACTCCCCGAGGCCAAGGCGCGCGGCTATGCCCCGGGCCGTTTCAGCTTCAACGTCAAAGGCGGGCGCTGCGAGGCCTGCCAGGGCGACGGCGTGATCCAGATCGAAATGCACTTCCTGCCCGACGTCTATGTCCAGTGCGATGTCTGCATGGGCAAGCGCTACAACCGTGAAACCTTGGAGGTGAAGTTCCGGGACTATTCGATCAGCGACGTGCTGGACATGACCATCGAGGCGGGGGCGGAACTGTTCAAGGCCGTGCCCTCCATCGCCGAAAAGCTTGAGACCCTCAAGCGCGTCGGCCTGGGCTATATCTCCATCGGCCAGCAGGCCACCACGCTTTCAGGCGGCGAGGCCCAGCGCGTCAAATTGTCAAAGGAGCTGTCACGCCGTGCTACCGGGCGCACGCTCTATATTCTGGACGAGCCCACTACCGGACTGCATTTCCATGACGTGAAAAAACTGCTGGAGGTGCTGCAGGAACTGGTGGATCAGGGCAACACCGTGGTGGTGATCGAGCACAATCTGGAAGTGATCAAGACTGCGGACTGGATCGTGGATTTGGGGCCGGAGGGCGGCGACGGCGGCGGCGAGATTGTCGCCAGCGGTACGCCGGAAGAGGTGGCGAAGAATCCCCGTTCCTATACCGGCCACTATCTCAAGGCTGTGCTGAAAAACGCGTCCGCAATGAAGAGATTGAAGGCCGCGGAATAGCCAATCCGTTTCATCGGCGCAGCGTAGATCACACCGCGATGTCGAGGACGGGCTCATCCCTGAGCGCCCGCCAGACCGAAATGCTGGCGCCGGCAAACAAGCCGACCACCAAAGGCGAGAAGAAAAAGCTTAGTCCACAGGTCAAGGGAAGCGTTTCGCGCATATGCTTGACGGCGGCGATGGCCTGAAGCTCCGCCGTGGCGCCGACGCTGGCCATTCCCCGCTCTCCTATCCCTACATCTATGAGAACAAAAACGGCAAGCAGCGGCAGGAAAAGCCCAAGCAGAACACCGACCAGGGGCCAGAAATTTCCGGCCGACAGGGCCCAGGCACGGCGCAACGCCGGCCCGGTCTCATGGACCGCGATCGCCGGCAACAGCAGCAGAAATCGCGCGCTCAGGACAAAGCTTGCGCAAATCATCGCCAGCGCCATGACATTGCCCAAAGTGCCCATGTTCGACTTTGCACCGGGCACCAGGGCGAGAATGGCATCAACGGCCAGAAGGACCGACATGCCGGCCAGCATCATCAGCCCGAAGAAAGCGAAGAACGCACGGAATAAGCGCCATTCCAGCGCGCCGAAGGCAAAATGGACGAAGCTCGGCGCCGCGCGCGTGCCCGATGCCAGTTGCACCACACCGACAAGCATCACGGCATAAAGCAGCAACGCCGCCACCAGATAAGCCACCATCATCAGCAGGATGGGGCCCATCCGGGCCGCGTTTCCGCTAGCCATGAAGTCGCCAAACTCATTGTAGAAGCGATAAAAGGTGAAGAACCGGGCGACGGTGATCATCACCATCGACACCCAGATCAGCCCGATCACACTTCCCAATTGTGTAAGGGTGAAAATATAGGCGTCGCGAATGGTCGCGACGACGGATATGCGCCGCATCAGTGAAGGCCGCTCTTAGAACTCATCAAAGGGGCGCAGATCGTCGAATACCGGCGCCTTGGGCGCGGTGACATCCTGCCATAGGCGAACAGCCCATGTCGTGACAGCCGCCGCGAGCGGCAGCTTGGCAAGGCTCGCCAGGGGCTCGGTCACAAGGGCAAGGCGGCGGCGCGGCACAAAAACAGCGATACTCACTGCCGCGGCGGCCAGCAACCCGGCACCCAGCGCCAGTCTTGTATAGTTTATGCCCTTGTTGTCTTCGGCCATCGCACGTCGTCCCTTTATCGCATCCTATATAGGTGGTGGCTGTAGCGCCGTCACCCATATCCGTATTTCGTCCCGAAGCTTTTATCTTGGCGTTGCTTTCGGGGACGCGAGAAGTCCTAAGCCGCACCATCGCACAGCCGCCACCACAAAAGCGTTAAAGCGGCACAAAATTAAGGCAGTCCCGGGGGAAGCCGGCCCAAAATGGCAAAAAAGCCCGCCATCCGAGATGGCGGGCTTTTTCATGCAATTCAAAAACTGGCGCTGTTACGGCAGCGCAGAGGTGGTCGTCGCCGGCGCAAATGTGGTCACCGCATTAGCGCGATCACCGCTCTGGTTCGAAACCACAATGGCGATGCCGGCAAGGACGGCCGCCGCACCGCCTGCGATCAGCAGGGTGCCGGTGCCAATTTCCGCCGCAGGCTTCACACCAGCGGGCTTACCGGGCGCCAACGCACCGTCAGCAGCCAAAGCCGATGTAGTAACCATCGTCGCCACCGTGACTGCGGCAACAACATTTTTATAACCAAACATAGGCTTCCCCCGTTATCTAATGGGGGGATACTTGTCCGAAGCCGCCAGTCAAGTCAACCGGCCTTTCCCAATTCCTTTTTGACTGTTGCCAAAAGGCTTTACCGCATTGCCATGTGCGAATTTGAGCCACATTTTCCGCGTGTTGAAATGCCCTTCCCGATCGTCTGCGGGCCAATCGCGGGCCCTGAAAATGCCGAAAAATGCGGATTTTTCGGGGGGTTGCTTGCTGCATCTGCGAAAGGACAAAAGATGGGCGCCATGGAAGGCTGCGCGCGCTTGCAGTCCGCTCCCGACCTGTTAAAGGCCCCGGCCATGGCGGCTGACCTGCATATCATCGGCGGCGGACTGGCCGGGTCGGAGGCAGCCTGGCAAGCGGCTGAATCCGGCGTGGACGTGATTCTCCATGAGATGCGCCCCGTGCGCGGCACCGAGGCCCACCAGAGTGATTCGCTGGCGGAACTGGTTTGCTCCAATTCCTTCCGCTCCGACGACGCCATGAACAATGCCGTCGGCTTGCTGCACGAGGAAATGCGCCGCGCCGGCTCGCTGATCATGGGCGCCGCCGACGCCCACAAGCTTCCCGCCGGCGGAGCGCTGGCGGTGGACCGGCACGCTTTTTCGCACCACGTGACCGGGCGGCTTGAAAGTCATCCGCGCGTAACGATCTCGCGCGAGGAAATCATCGCTCTTCCCCCACCCGACTGGGCAAGCGTGATTGTCGCGACCGGTCCGCTGACCTCGCAAAGCCTGGGCGCCTCGATCGCAGATGCCACCGGTCTGGACCAGCTCGCCTTTTTCGACGCCATCGCCCCCATCGTGCACCGCGAGTCCATCGATTTCGACATCGCCTGGTTCCAGTCGCGCTACGACAAGCAGGGGCCCGGCGGTGGGGTCGCCGACTATATCAATCTGCCGATGGATGAGACGCAGTATAAAGACTTCGTCGCCGCGCTGCTGGCGGGCGAGAAGACCGACTTCAAGGAATGGGAAAAATCCACGCCCTATTTTGAAGCCTGCCTTCCCATCGAGGTGATGGCGGAACGCGGGGAACAAACCCTGGCCTTTGGCCCGATGAAGCCGGTCGGCCTGCAGGATCCGCGCAGCACCAGGCGCCCGCATGCCGTGGTGCAGTTGCGCCAGGACAATGCCCTGGGGTCCCTGTGGAACATGGTCGGCTTTCAGACCAAACTGAAGCACGCCGAACAGGTGCGCATCTTTCGCACCATACCGGGGCTGGAGAATGCACAATTCGCCCGGCTGGGCGGGCTGCACCGCAATACCTTCATCAATTCGCCGCGCCTGCTCGACGCCCAGTTGCGCTTGAAGTCCCGCCCGCATCTGCGTTTTGCCGGCCAAGTGACGGGCGTGGAGGGTTATGTCGAAAGCGCGGCCATCGGGCTGCTTGCCGGCCGCTTTGCGGCGGCCGAGCTTTTGGGAACAGCGGTGCAACCGCCGCCGCCGACCACCGCCCTTGGCGCGCTTCTGTCCCACATCACCGGCGGCGCGGACGCCCGCACCTTCCAGCCCATGAATGTCAATTTCGGGCTGTTCCCGGACTTTCCCAAAGATGCCAAAATCCGCGGCAAGGACCGCAAACAGGCCATGAGCGCCCGCGCACTGCAGGATCTGGGTGCCTGGCTGGGCGAAAAAGCGGCTGCCGAATAGCGGAAACCGTGTACAGTTTCGTGCGTTGTCAAACAGCAACAAGCGGATTGATCCATGGATATCCCTCTCGAACTTTCCTTTCACAATGTCGAACCGTCGGATGCTCTGAAAGACGCGGTGCGTGGCCATGTGAACAAGCTGGAGCAGTTTCATGACCACATTATCGGCTGCCGGGTGGTGATCGAGATGCCGCACAAGAGCCAGAAGGCCAGCGGCAATCCGCCGGACGTGCATATCGTGGTACGGGTGCCGGGCAAGGAAATCGTGGTCAGCCGCGAACTGTCGCACAACGGCCACAAGAAGGCCGCCACCGACGCCTATGCCGTTCTCGATGACGCCTTTTCCGTCGCGCAGAAGCAGCTGAAGGATTATCGCCGCATCAGCCATGGCGACGTGAAGCATAAGAGCAGCCGCGGCTAGCACCGCGACAAAAATATCGCCGGCAAATTATAGCCGCCTTTTCATGGCCGCGCTTAATAACGCCATTTGCCGGCGATGAATGGGCACATCCCGGCCCAAGCTGAGCTTGCGCAGATAAACCGGCACCAACGCGGCCGGCAGTATGGCCGCCAGTGCCGGCCCTGGCCTGGGCGCCTGCCGCGCGCACAGAAAATGATCCCGCGCCTTCAGCGCCACCTGCCGGACCGCCGCCGTCCGGCGCGGTTCGCCCTGTTCCAGGTGAAAAAAATCCTCCGGCGTGACATGCAGCGCCGACAGAAGATCGAGCGGCAGATAAAGCTTGTGCCGGCCATTGTGGAACGGCAGCGCCCGGAGCAGGCCGGTCAGGCCATAGGCGAGAGCGGCTTGCCGCAGTGTTTGGTCCAACCTTGGCGTTGGATCGCCGATCAAAATCCGCGCGGCCAGCCGCATCACCGCGCCGCTGGTGGAATCCACATAGGCTTCCAGAGCCGCAAAATCGGCATGACGATCTGCGGAGGAATCAAAAGCGCGCGCGGCGATCAGGGCTTCAAAGTCCGCCAGGCCGACCGGGCATTGCGCGAACAATTCCGTCAGGCCCCGCGCCACGTCATGGTTGCGCGCCATCCCTTTTGAGGCCGCCTCACAGGTCTCGCGCCACCATTCCAGCCGGATCGCCCCCAGCATGGGCTCGCGCACCGTCTCGGCGATCCGGCCCACTTCGGCATGAAAGGCATAGAGCGCGAAAAGGAAGGGACGCCGTGGCGCCGGCGCAAACAGGGCCGAAAAATAGCGGTCCGGATCGGCGGCACGCACCGAAGCAGCTAGGCGATTGGCAAGAGCGGCGTCCATCTTAAAAAGAAACCGCCGATTTGCATCGGCGGTTTCCTGTTCTCAGAGGTACAAATCTCAGTAGAGATGCCCCGCCGCGACCATGCTGAACAGCATGGGCAGCGACAGCAGCGTGTTGATGCGCGAGAAGATCATCGCGGTCTTGCCGGCGGCGGCCTTGTCGGGTGCGGCAAGATCGGAAAATTTGCCACCGATGTTCAGCGCCTTTTGCTGGTTGGGCCAGATCACGAACCAGACATTGAACCACATGATGGTGCCCAGCCACATGCCGATGCCGATGGCGAGGTATTTGGGAACCATCGGCCAGCCGGCCGCGCCTTCACTGAAGTCCAGCGTATAGGCTTGCAGCAGATAGTGATTGCGCAACGCCAGCACGATGCCGAAAAAGATCGTACCCATGGCGCCCCAGCGGAACCAGAACAGGGCTTCCGGCGCGATATAGCCGGTGACGCCCCCCTTCAGCTCGGCGGGCACCTTGGGCATGGTGGGGATCTGCACGAAATTGAAATACCACAGCAGGCCAATCCACATCACACCGCAGGTGATGTGAAGGAAGCGCAGGCAGAACAGTTCGAAGGCCGCGCCGTCATACCCCTGGGTGGTGCAATAGACACCGACCAGCAGGATCGCCAGCACAAAGCTTGCGATCACCACATTGCGAAGATTGCCCAAAAAGGCCGCCATATTCGTCTCCCCTCAGATTCGAGGCGGGGACTTTAGCGCAAGGACCAATGCTTGTCGCGCCTGCCGGACGCAGATCCTCCCCGCGCGCGCGTCAGCGCGCTTGCGTGGGGAGGTGGTCGGTCCATAGCGACAGCGTATGGACGGCCCTCGGGCCAGCTACGACCGGAGGGGCTAAAGCGCCAGCTTGCGCGGACGTGCGATGTTCAGCCAGCTGATCACAATCAGCCTGGTCACCATCACCGCCGTGAAGAAGGAGGTGATGATGCCCACCGCCAAGGTGACGGCGAAGCCTTTGATGGGGCCATTGCCCAGCTCGAACAGGATCAGCGAGGCGATCAAATGGGTCATATTGGCGTCTATGATGGTGGCCATGGCGCGGCGGAATCCGGTATCGATTGCCGCCAGCATGGTGCGGCCATTGCGCTGTTCTTCGCGAATACGCTCAAAGATCAGCACGTTAGCGTCCACCGCCATGCCCATGGTCAGCACGATACCGGCGATGCCCGGCAAGGTCAGGGTGGCGCCGAACGCAGTCAGCGCCGCCAGCAGCAAGACCACATTCAGGGTCAGGGCTATGTCGGCGAACAGGCCGAACAGGCCGTAGCGCAGGATCATGAACAGCGCCACCAGAGCCAGGCCCGCAATCGCCGAATAGCGCCCGGCCTTGATGGAGTCCGCGCCCAGCTCAGCGCCGACCGTGCGTTCCTCCAGTACCTTGAGCGGCGCAGGCAGCGCGCCGGCGCGCAGCAGGATCGCCATGTCATTGGCGCCCTGGGCGGTGAAATTGCCGGTGATATAGCCCGAACCGCCCAGGATCACGCTGTTGATGACCGGATCGGTGATCACCTGCTTGTCCAGCACGATGGCGAAGCGGTGTCCGACATGTTCCTTGGTGACGTCGCCGAACTGGCGCGCGCCCACGCTGTCCATGCGGAAATTCACGATCGGCTGTCCGGTCTGTTGGTCGAAGCCCTGGCTGGCGTCGGTGAGCCGGTCACCCGACACCATCACCCGGCGCTGCACCACCACCTTGCGCGACGGCAGATTCTTGTTGCGCTCGTCCATGACGGGCAGGATTTCGTCGCCGATCGGGGCCACGCTGGCGTTGGGATTGGCCTGTTCGTCCACCAGCTGGAACGTCATCTTGGCGACCTTGCCCAGCATATTCTGGAGCTGGGTGGGATTTTGCAGGCCCGGCACCTGCACCAGGATGCGGTCGTCGCCGGAACGCTCGATGGTGGGCTCGCGGGTGCCCAGCGCGTCGATGCGCCGGCGCACCACCTCGATGGACTGGTCCATCACCTGCTGGTGAGTCAGGGCCTTGAAGGCATCGCTCATGTGCAGGGTGAAAACGCCGTTGCCGGGCTCGGCCAGCTCATATTCCTTGGCACCCACCGACAGGACCGAACCGGTCACGGCGGGGTTGATAGTCTGCAGCAGGGTGCGCGCTTCTTCCAGCCGCGTGGGGTCCGTCACCCGCACCGACACCGTGTCGGCATGCACATCCAGGTCGGAGAGCGGGATATGGGCCTTGCGGAAGGCGGCGCGGATATCGCCGACCAGGGTCTCCGCGCGGTCGCGTGTCACCTGGTCGAAATCCACACCCAAAAGCAGATAGGAGCCGCCCTGCAGATCCAATCCCAGATTGACCGCGCTGCTGGGCAGAAATTTCGGCATGCGGGCGCGCAGATCGGGCGACAGGGCATTGGGCACCGCGATCAGGATGCCGGCCAGCAGAATGATAAGGGTAATAAGACGCGTCCAGAGCGAAACCTGCAGCACGGCTTATTCCTTGTCGGCGTTTTTGGCGCGCACGTCGGTCAATGTGGTTTTCACCACCTTGACCTGCACATTGTCGGCGATTTCGATCAGGATTTCCGGCTCGTCGCTGCCCGACGCCTTGACCACCTTGCCCAGGATGCCGCCGGCGGTCACCACCGTGTCGCCGCGGCGCAGATTGTCGATGGTCTGGCGCAACTGCTTCTGGCGCTGGCTTTGCGGACGCCAGATAAGAAAGTAGAAGATCGCAAGCATCGGCACCACCAGAGTCAGCGTCTGGAACATCGAATTGGTGGTATCCATCGTGCGGCGACTTTCGCGAATGCGGGCGGACTATAGCGGGACAGTCCTCCTTTGCAACCGTGAGAAATCAAGGGGTTAGCATGGCAAACAGGGACAAACAAAGCACTTTGGGCGACGGCGCTACGCTGGTCCGGATCGCCGATGCGCTGGGCCGGCTGGCGCCGCCGCCGATCGGCACAAAGCTGCCCGGCGGCGACGCCTTTGTCTGGGAACCGACGCAGGGGGGATTGGTCGCGGTGGCGCATGTCGCGCATGTCGACCTTAGCCTGCTCAAGGGCATCGAGAACCAGCGCGACACATTGCTGGCCAATACCAGGCAGTTCGCGCAAGGCCTGCCCGCCAACAACGCACTGCTATGGGGTGCGCGCGGCATGGGCAAATCCAGCCTGGTCAAGGCGATGCATGAGGAAATCAACCGCACCCGCAAGGGCGCAGACCGGGTGGTGCTGATCGAGATTCACCGCGAGGACATCGATACAATGCCAGCGCTGCTGCGCATCCTGCGCACCAGTCCGCGCCGCATCCTGCTGTTCTGCGACGATCTTTCCTTCGACAAGGACGATACCAGCTACAAGTCGCTCAAAGCCGCGCTGGAAGGCGGTATCGAGGGGCGGCCCGCCAACACGATTTTCTACGCCACATCGAACCGCCGTCACCTGATGCCGCGCGATTCGGTCGACAATGAGCGCGGCACCGCCATCAATCCCGGCGAGGCGGTGGAGGAGAAAGTCTCGCTGTCAGACCGCTTCGGCCTGTGGCTGGGCTTTCATCACTGCGGCCAGGACGAATATCTCGCCATGATCGAAGCCTATGCGGGCTTCTACAAGTTGAAGATCGCGCCGGAGGAATTGCGCAAGCGGGCGCTGGCCTGGGCCATGGGCCGGGGTGCGCGGTCCGGACGCGTGGCCTGGCAATTCACGCAGGATCTGGCGGGCGAGCTGGGACAGACGCTGGATTAGTTGCTCGCCGTGTTTGACGACAGATACGAGCGCGGATTGACCGGCGTCGTGGCCGAGCGGATCTCGAAGTGCAGCTGCGGGCTGGAAACATCGCCGGTCTGGCCCGCATAACCGATCACCTGGCCGCGTGTCACGACATCGCCGCGCGCAACCAGCAGCCGTTCGGCATGGGCATAGGCGGTGGTGTAGCCGCCGGTATGTTTCACCAGCACCAGATTGCCGTAGTCCTTCAGCTCATTGCCGGCATAGGTGACGGTGCCGGACGCGCTGGCGTGGATCGGCGTGCCCAGGGCAGCGGCGATATTGATGCCGTCATTCTTGCCGCCGTTGGCGGTGACGCCGAAATCGGAAATCACCCGGCCACTGACCGGCCAGACAAAGGTTGGCGCATCGCCGATCGGCGGTAATGTCTGGCTGGTGACCGACGCATGTGGCGCCGGGCGTGGTGCGGAGCGCGTGTCCTTGTCCTGATAGACATAGGTCTTGGCGCCTTGGTTAGAGGCGACAGAATGGTGAAGCCTGTCATTCACGCCCCAGTCCAGATGGGTGCGCGGTGTGTCGGGCATGCAGCCGGCCAGCAGCGGAAGCGCCATCAGCGCGCACAGCATTTTCAGAATCGGACCCATGGATGTGCCTTTCGGGTGTGCCTCTCGCACAGTCTCGAAAGTGATCATGACCCGCAAACGTTTAGAAGAATTTAACCCTAAAATTCCAGATATATCAGGGTATTAGCCTTTGCTTAAGGCCTGGCGCAGCACCTGGAGCACCCCCGGTTCGGTCAGGTTCAGGTGCAGCGGCGTTACCGCGATGTGATTGTCATACACCGCTCCCACATCGCTGTCGGACGGCGGCGTGGCTTTGCGGCGGCGCAGCCCGATCCAGTAATAGGCGCGCTGACGGGCATCGGTGCGTTCCTCGATCTCGGTGGATTGCAGATCATACTTGCCCTGCGGCACCACCATCATGCCCTTGACCTGGTCGGCGGTGCAGGCGGGAAAGTTCACATTGATCAAGGTGCCCGCCGGCCAACCGGCCTTCACCAGCGCGGCCACGGTGGCGGCGCCATGCACCTGGCCCGCCGACCAGTCGATGGTGTGGCGGTCACCCTCGTCATAACATTGCGACAGAGCGATGGAGGGAATGTTCAGCGCACAGCCTTCCATGGCGCCCGCAATGGTGCCGGAATAAGTGACGTCATCGGCCAGGTTGGAACCCCAATTGACCCCCGACAGGATCAAGTCCGGCGGCTGGTCTTTCAAAATGTGCAGGCAGGCCATCATCACGCAGTCGGTGGGCGTGCCGCTGACGGCGAAGCGGCGTTCCTCGAGCGTGCGCAGCCGAAGCGGCGAGGTCAGGGTCAGGGAATGCGACGCGCCCGACTGTTCGTTTTCCGGCGCCACCACCCAGACGTCTTCGCTTAAGGCGCGGGCGATCTTTTCGGCGACGGCAAGCCCCGGCGAATGGATGCCGTCGTCATTGGTGACCAGAATTCTATAACCCTTGGGCATCAGATTTTCGCGATGACTTTCTTGCCGCCCATGTAGGGTTGCAGAGCATCGGGTATCGCGACGCAGCCGTCACCCTGCTGATAATTTTCCAGGATGGCGACTAGGGTGCGGCCCACCGCCAGGCCCGAGCCATTGAGCGTATGCACCGGGCCCTGCACCTTGCCCTCGGCATTGCGGAAGCGGGTGTTCATGCGGCGGGCCTGGAAATCGCCGCAGTTGGAGCAGGAGGAAATCTCGCGAAAAGCATTCTGCCCCGGCAGCCAAACCTCGATGTCATAGGTCTTGCGCGCGCCAAAGCCCATGTCGCCAGTGCACAAGGTCACCACGCGGTGCGCCAGGTTGAGTTTTTTCAGGATTTCCTGCGCCGCGTCGGTCATGCGCTCATGTTCGGCATTGGATTGGTCCGGGGTGGTGATGGAAACCAGCTCCACTTTTGAGAATTGATGCATGCGGATCATGCCGCGGGTGTCCCGGCCAGCAGCACCCGCCTCGGCACGGAAGCAGGGCGTGAAGGCGGTGAAGCGCAACGGCAGCTCGGTTTCGCTGAGGATTTCTTCACGAACGTAGTTTGTCAGCGGCACTTCAGCAGTCGGGACAAGCCAGCGGTGTGGCAACATTCCTTTGCGGCCCATTCGAGGCGTGACGGCTAATCGGTCCTTGTCGTCTTGCCAAACGTCGGCGGCAACAAGTTCTGAGCCAATCATGGCCGAATCAAATTGCACAAAGCTGCTGGCAAAAAATAAGTCATCTTCAAATTTCGGCAACTGCCCCGTTCCGAACATGGCTTCGTCACGCACCAACACAGGCGGGCTCATTTCCGTGTAACCGAACTTCTCCGTATGGCTATCCAACATGAACGCACCCAGCGCCCGCTCCAGCCGTGCCAGATCGCCTTTGAGATAGACAAAGCGCGCGCCCGACACCTTGGCGGCGCGTTCGAAATCCATCTGGCCTAGCGCCTCGCCGATTTCGAAATGCTGTTTGGGCGCATTGATCCCCGGTGGCTTTCCGAAGGCGCGCGCCGTCACCGCCACATTGGCGCTTTCATCCGCGCCCTCCGGTACATCGTCGGCCGGAATATTGGGGATCACCGCCAAAGCATCGCGCAGGTCTTTTTCCAGCTCGCGCTGCTGCGCCTCGCCCTGCTGGATCGAATCTTTCAATCCCGCCACTTCGGCCATCAGGGCGGCGGCGCCCGCCTCGTCTTTCTTGGCCTTAGCCTGGCCGATCAGCTTGGAGGCCTCGTTGCGCCGCGCCTGGGCGTTCTGCAACCGCACCAGAAGATCGCGCAAGTCCTTGTCTTTTTTCAGCAAATCATCGGCGAGGGCTCGCGCCTCGGCCATGCCCCGGCGCGTGAGGCCGCGCACAAAGGCGCTGGCGTCGTCGCGAATGGCCTTGATGTCGTGCATGGGTCCTCAGATAGCGAAGCGACAGGGTAAGGTAAAGCCAGCCTCCCAGCCCCCCGCTCATGCCATGGCACCCCGCCATGGGTCAAAAGCGTGCCTTTCCGGGCCTTGACCGTTAACAAACGCCTAATTTTGCCGGTGCAATTTGGGCGGGCTTCGAAACCACGCCGCAACCCGAATAAGCGTAAAATTATAGCGCAATTTTCTGGGGGGATGACCGGGTGAGCCGGCATTCTGCAAACACTCTTTGGGCCGGCATCCGCGGCGCGCGCGACGCGCTGGATGACCGCGCGTCGCGTTTCGGCCGGATCGGCGCGACGCTGGCGATCACCGCGTTGACTGTCGCCGCCACCGTGTCGCTGCACTTTTCGGTGCGGGCCCTGGAAGGACTGCCGGTCCAGCCCATCGCGGTCCTCAACCTGTCCTTCGAAATTGCGATCGTCGCGTCGCCGCTGATTTTCTACGCCCGCACCGTCATCGCCAAGCTGAAGGCCTCGCGCGCCACGCTGAACGAAATGTCCCGCCGCCTGATGCTCTCGGTCGAGCAGGCGGAATCCGCCAATCGCGCCAAATCCGCCTTCCTCGCCAATATGAGCCACGAGCTGCGCACGCCGCTGAACGCCATCATGGGCTTCTCCGAAATCATGAAGGACCAGCATCTGGGACCGGTCAACAATGCCCGCTATCTGTCCTATGCCGGCGACATTCATTCCAGCGGGCACTATCTGCTGGGCATCATCAACGACATTCTCGACCTGTCCAAGATCGAGGCCGGCAAGATGACGGTGGACAATGCCGAGGAGTTTCCACTCTACCAGGCGCTGCAGGCCTCGCTTGTCATCTGCGCCGTGCAGGCTGAAAAATTCGGCGTCCGCCTGGAAAGCACGCTGCCGCCGCAGGATGTGCGGCTGCTGGCGGTCGAGCGCATGATCCGCCAGATCATGATCAACCTGCTCAGCAACGCCATCAAGTTCACACCCGCCGGCGGCACGGTTCAAGTCAGCGGCCATGCGGTTCCGGGCGGCGGCTACGCCGTGACAGTTCAGGATAGCGGCATCGGCATGAGCGAACAGGAAATCGTCAAGGCGCTGACCCCGTTCGGCCAGATCGAGAACAAGATGACCGCCACCCATACCGGCACGGGACTGGGACTGCCGCTGGCCAAGGCGATGCTGGAACTGCATCAAGGCGAATTGGAGATCAGCAGTGTGCCGGGGCACGGCACGCGGGTGGTGTTGAACTTCCCCGCCGGCCGCATCAAGTCCGGTCGCGGCGTAGCCGCGGCCTGAACGCATTCAACAAAATTTGAACAAATGCCCTGTCAGGACGGCGAAGCGACGCCGCCGGGCGCCGGGGGCGTGTCGGTAACCGCCATCTCACCGGCGCGCGGCTCGCTGGCCACAGCCTCGGGTGCCGCGGCTTGGATGGAACTTCCGATCTCCGCCTGGGCGTCCGTCATGCTGTTGGCGAGATCGGTGACGGGATTGTTCTTCTTCAGATCGTCGATTTCCTTGCGCAGCTCCGACAGCTCGGATTCGCGGGCCATTTCGTCGAAGCTCTTGCGGAATTCGCCGGCCATGGTGCGGGCCTTGCCCGCCCACTTGCCCGCCATGTTCATCAAGCGCGGCAGATCCTTCGGCCCGACCACGACAAGCGCGACCACGAGCATGATGATGATGTGCTGCCAACTGAAAATATCGAACATTGAGATGCGCCCCGCGCGATCCAGCAAACCTTACGCCCCAAAAACGCGACCAACGCAATCGCGCCCTGAAACCAAAGAGGCGGATCAGACCGTGGTCTTGTCCTTGTTGGTGTCCTCGGCATTGATCACCTTGGGATCGTCCTTTTCGGCCAGGCCCTTCTTGAAGCTGTTGATGCCCTTGCCGAAGTCGCCCATCAGATCGGAGACCTTGCCGCGGCCGCCGAACAACACCAGCGCGATCGCCGCCAGGATCAGAATATGCCAGATGCTGAATGCGCCCATGAGATTTCTCCTAAATCCTTGAAAAACCGAACAATTAAACCTGCCTGCCACCCCCAGGCCCGGTTCCTGGACCCTTTAAACCCCCTTGGGGGCCGGGGCGCAAGTATAGAGCAAAAAAGCGGTTATTTCCGGCGATTTATCTGAATTTGTTCCCTTCTTCCCGATCCCAGGCGCGAGGGATTTTGCGGACTGAGCAGGAGCGTCGCGCGGAGCGGGCTTAACGCCCGTGAGCACGCGCGACGCTCTCAGGACGCAAAATAACCGCGCCCTCACCCCACAAGTATCTCACCTTTTCGCCCCAATGCATCCGCAAGCTCCCCCAACCGCTTCTGCACCGGCTCTCCGGCGATAGCTTCGCGGCGCGTAGGCACTTCCAGGATGACCTTGGACGGCGTCATGCGCAGACGGTGATGGGCCAGCGCGCCCGCGGCGGACGCCGAGAGCGAAAAGGCAAAGCGCCAGGCCAAGCCCAGCACCAAGGCACGCTTTTCATCGTCCTTGTCGAGCAGCCCCGCCAGCGCCATGTGCTGGGGAAAATCCTCGTCACCGGAATAGCGATGGAACACCGATGCGGCGATCAAGGCGCGCGCGCGATGGCTGGCGCCGGCAAAAGGCGCGGTCAGCACCTGCCCGAAAGCGCCCACCGCGCGATCGTCGGGGTGGCGCCGCCAGGCGATATCGGAGAACAAGGCCGAAGCCTGGCGTATCCGCGTCATTTCGGAATTTTCGTCCTCGAACAAAGGCTGCGTCCATTCCAGCATCTCATGGGCGTGGACCGGCACGCGCGCCGTGCGCGCATTGGCGGCACGGGCATATTCCACCAGCGGGTCCTTGCCGCGTTCCTCCGCCGGCAGGCGCGCAAAATGAAGCCCTTCGCGCAGCCCATAGGCGGAGATCACGACATCCTTGATGCCGCCCGCCTCCAGCAACCGTTCCAGCACCACCGCGCCATAGGGAAGGCTTTCCACGCGGCGCTTGGACACGACCTTGATCTTGCGCACGCTGTCCTTGGACAGGCCCGCCAGCAGCCGGCACAGCCGGAGTGCGCGGCTGCGCGGGATGATGTAATGCTGCAGGACATGGAGCGGATAATTCTGTTCCTCCATATCGACGCGGGCAAAGCTTCGCCATGCCCCGCCCACCGCATACAAGGCCGGCGCCGACAGATTGGGAATATTCTTGAGCCCCTTGTCGACGATATCGCGCGCCTTGTCGGGATCGCCCTTGCTCTGGTCCATCAGGCGCAGCGGCCCGAACGGCAAGGTGTAGGCCGCGCCGGTCTCGCCGCCCTTGACCGGCACCATGTCCAGACTGCCGCCGCCCAGATCGGCCACCAGGCCATCGGCGTCGGGAATGCCCGCCATCACGCCTTCGGCCGCGATACGCGCCTCGTCCTCGCCCGCCAGAATGCGAATCGGCCGGCCCCAGGCGGCCTCGGCCCGGCGGATGAATTCCGCGCCGTTGCTGGCGTCGCGTGCCGCGGCCGTCGCCACCGCATCGCCCGCCTCCACCTCCAACCCATCGGCAATCATGCGAAAGCGCGACAGCGCCTCCAGCGCCGCGGTGCAGCCTTCCGCGTGCAACCGCCCGGTCGTGACCATGTCGCGGCCGATGGCGCAGATCGATTTTTCATTCTGCAGGGTGGCGGCGACCCGGCTCTGGGATTCATAGACCACCAGACGCACGGAGTTGGAGCCGATATCGACGATCGCGACGGGCCCGCGCGTGCGGACCTGGGCCTTGGGCTGCAAGGTGGTACGAAGATCGGCCACGGACGCCATCTCAGCTCCGGCGCTTCGCCTGATTTTGCATTTTGAGCGCGCGGCCGCGCCCCGACAGGGACGGATTGGTCATGAAGTAAGTATGCGCGGAGAAAGCATCGCCATCCTCAGAATGCGAATCGCGGACATAATGTCCGTCCGCCTCCATATACCAGCTTTGCGCCTGGTCTTTCAGTTGCGCCACCATGATCTGGTCAAGGACTTGTTGATGGACCGTGGGGTTTTCGATGGGAACCAGGGTCTCAACCCGGCGATCCAGGTTGCGCGGCATCCAGTCGGCGGACGAAATATAGACTTTGGCGTCCTTGTGCGGCAGGTCATGGCCGTTGCCGAAGCAGATAATGCGGCCATGTTCCAGGAAGCGGCCGACGATGGACTTGACCCTTATATTCTCCGACAGGCCCGGCACGCCCGGGCGCAGGCAGCAGATGCCGCGCACGATCAGCTCCACTTTCACGCCCGCCTGGCTGGCGCGGTAAAGACCGTCGATCATGCCGGGATCCACCAGGCTGTTCAGCTTCACCCATATCCCGGCAGGCTTTCCGGCACGGGCGTTGGCGATTTCCTGCTGAATATCCTCCATCAGCCTGCCGCGCAGGGTGAAGGGAGACATGGCAAGCTTTTCCAGCGCCGTGGGTTCGGCATAGCCGGTGATGAAATTGAACAATTGCGCCGCGTCGCGGCCCAGCGCCGGACTGGCGCTGAACAGCGACAGATCGGTGTAAATCTTGGCGGTGTTGGGGTGGTAGTTGCCGGTGCCGAAATGGCAATAGGTGGTCAGATGGCCGCCTTCGCGCCGCACCACCAGGCTGATCTTGGCGTGGGTCTTGAGCGCGATGAAGCCGTAGACCACCTGCACGCCGGCGCGTTCCAGGTCGCGGGCCCATTTGATGTTAGCGGCCTCGTCGAAGCGCGCTTTCAGTTCCACCAGGGCGGTGACCGACTTGCCGGCTTCCGCCGCTTCGATCAGCGCGCCGACAATGGGGCTGTCGGATGATGTGCGGTACAGCGTCTGCTTGATCGCCACCACGTCGGGATCGGCGGCGGCCTGGCGGATGAACTGGACCACCGTGTCGAAGCTTTCAAAGGGATGGTGGACGATCAGATCCTTTTCGCGGATGGCGGCGAAACAGTCGCCGCTGTGATCGCGGATGCGCTCGGGGAAACGGGCGATATAAGGCTTGAACACCAGATCGGGACGCTCGGGCAGGATCAACTTGGACAAATCCGACAGGCCCATCAGATTTTCGACGATCACGATCTCCGAATCGTCCAGATCGAGATGCTGGGCGATAAACTGGCGCAGCGCATCGGGCATGGAGGCGCTGCATTTCATATGGATCACGCTGCCGCGGCGGCGGCGCTTGAGCAGCGTCTCAAACAGCCGCACTAGGTCTTCAGCTTCCTCTTCCACCTCCACGTCGCTGTCGCGTAAGAGCCGGAACATGCCCCAGCCGTTGACGCCATGGCCGGGAAACAGGCGGTCGAAAAACAGCGCAATGACATGTTCCAGTGGAATGAAGCGCGCATTCTTGGGCGAGGTGTCGGGAAGGCGGATGAAACGCTTCAGCTGCGGCGGCACCGGGATCAGGGCCGAAAAATTCTTGCCGTCGCGCTTGTTGGTCAGATGGGCGGCAATGGTGAAGCCCAGATTGGGGATGAAGGGGAAGGGATGTGCCGGGTCGATCGCCAAGGGCGTCAGGACCGGGTAAATCTGCTCGGCGAACTGGGCGTCGAGAAAGGCACGGTCGCGCGCATGGATCTCTTCGCCGGTAACGACGCTGATGCCTTCCTTGCGCAGCTCGGCGTGCAGCTCGCTCCAGATGCGCTGCTGATCGGTGATCAGGGCGCGCGCACTTTGATCCACTTTGGCAAGCTGCTCGGCGGGCATCAGGCCGTCGTCGCTGGACGTCGTCACCCCGGCGCGCACCATGCCCATCAGGCCGGCGACCCGCACCATGTAGAACTCATCCAGGTTGGAGGCGGATATGGACAGAAACCGCACCCGCTCGAAAATGGGATGGCGGCGGTTTTGCGCTTCCTCGATCACCCGGCGGTTGAAGGCCAGCCAGCTGATTTCGCGGTTGAGAAAACGCTGCGCCGAGGTGTGGTCGAAGGAAGACTGGGGGCCGGGACGAGCCAGGGAGACCACCTTTTCGGCGGCGGCGGCATCGCGCGCGGGAACATCCTCGTTCGCGGCGGCAACGGATGGGTTCTGGCTTGGGGTCGACATGGCCTAACTTATCCACAAACGGTGAATTTGTAATGACGCGGAGCTGTCAGGAGCCCGGAAACCCTATCAAGTCATTGATAAAATTGGTATTTATAGGCCTCTTGGCAGCCAATGCGGCGGCATCGGCACGGGCGACGAAATCGCGGATTGCCTCCGGCGACCGCTCCAGGCTGCGGATCATATGAGCCACCACATTTTCCGGAACCGCCAGCTGCCGGTCGGCGAACAGCTTGACCGCCAGGCCCATCAGCAAGGCGTCGTCCGGCGCCCAGAGCGCAAAGGCCAGCAAGGCGCGGGCCCGCGAGACAAGGTCCGGCAAGGACAGGGCGAATGTTTGCGGCCATTCGCCGGGCGGCACCTGGGCGGTCAGCAAAAGTGGGGTGCCCCGTTCCAGCAGTGCAAACAGGGGGGCTTCCGCCACGCCCGCGGCAACATTCTCCACCACCAGCGGACCATCCGGAATGCCGCGCTCCAGATCGGCCGCATCGATGATCTTGGCTGCGGCCTTCTGCGCCCACACGGCGGCCAGATGCGACTTGCCGCACGCCGGGGGGCCATAGAGAACCACCGCCGGCGCCGGCCAGTCGGGATAGGAATCCAGAAAGGCGACCGCGCGTTCGTTGGCCGGAACAACAATGAAGTCGGCGCGTCCGGACGCGCTTCTGGTCTCCAGCGGCAAAACCAGTTGCGTCATGCGATGCTGCCTCGGCGCAACAATAGGCCGCCATAGGCCGCCGCCGACAGAAAGGTGAACAGGCCGCAAGCCCAGGCCGCTGCTTGCGCGAGGCGCGGCGCCTCCACATCAAAAGCCAGAAGCAGCAAAATGCTGAAGATATACAAGACCTGAACCAGGGTTGACGCCTTGCCGATCAGTAAGGGCGTTGTGGCGACACGCAAAGCCCGCAACTTGACCAGCAACCAGCCGGCCACGATCGCCAGATCGCGCACCACTACCAGCGCCAGCAACCACCAAGGTGTCGCGCCAACGAGAAACAGCGCGGCCAGGCACAGCACCATCAAGAGCTTGTCGGCGGCCGGATCCAGCCAGGCGCCAAAACCGGACGTCACGCCCCAGCGCCGCGCGATAAATCCGTCCAGGCCATCGCTGGCGCCGGCCGCCGCGAACGTCACGAGCGCGGCGCTGTCATGTCCGGCCAAGATCAGATATGCGGCCAAAGGCGCCGCCAATAGGCGCAATGCCGACAGCAGGTTCGGCAGATGCCGGATCATTGCGCCTTTGCCAGCATCCATTGCCCGCCGCGATTGGTCAGCGACAGCCCGGCCGTCGCAAAGGCTTCGCGCAACTGGTCGATGCCGCCCAGATAAGCCAGGTTGATCCGCGCATAATTGGTGTCGATGGCCGTCACCGATACGCCGGTGACATTGCCCACCCCGCCCAGCGCGGCCTGAATTTCGCTCCACTGCGCCAGACCGGCGATGCGCACATCGACGGTGAGCCGGCCGCGCTGGCTGAAATCGATGGCGCTGCGGGTCTTCCACATATCCTCGATGGCGCGCACCGCTGCCTGGGCCGCCGCCGGATAGGTCGTGCCCACGGTCTGCAGCATGGGCACATCCAGGCTGGTCTTGGCCGGCTGTTCGCCCACCCCAAGCCTGCGGATATTCACCGTGAGCTTGCCATTGGCGCTCAGCACCTGCACCAGCCCCACTTCGGTGACATGGTTTTTCAACGCAACCCCCGACACGTCGCTCCAGCCAGCGGCGTCAAAATTCAGCGCCGCGAGCGTCGCATCGTCTTCCGCGCCCAGCAGCGAGAAAGGCACGGCGCTGTCGCGGAACGCAGGCGCCAACAGGGCCTGCGCCCAGGGACCGTGACTGACGCCTGGCGACATGGGGATCACCAAAATCCGCTTGGCGGAATTTTGCGAGAAAGCGATCTGAGCCGCGCGCAAGGTCCGCGCCACGGCTTCGGGATTGAACATATAGGTGACGTCGGCGACATAGCGCGTCGTCGAGCGGCGCTCATTGGCGAGGTTGTAGCCGCGGCTGATGCGCAAAAGGCCCGCCGTATCCAGCGCCGGCTGGCGGCCCCAGTCCAGTTGGCGGGTCAGCCGGCGGTACAGAATCTGAAAGGCCTTGCTGCGGCCCTGATCGATGGCCGCATTCAACGCCTCGGTGGTGGAGGCGCCGGTGGCGTCCACATGAATACCGGAGACGGTATAGAGCGCATCCTGGGCCCGCGCCGGCAGGGCTCCGCCCAGCAGGCAGGAGGCCGCAAACAGCCAAAGAGCAGAATAAAAAACAGCGGTGCGCAGGATCATGTTCAGCCTGTCTGGAGGAAGGGCACTATACCGGCCCCAAGGAACCGGCGGAAGGCGTCTAACTTCATGCCAAAACTGGCAAAATTGCGGCCCTGTGCGTGGGAAGCGAAGTCGCCTTGCGCCTGCCGCGCGGGGTATTTAAACGAAGGTTCATGTCATCGGATCACCCCGGGCCCAAGACCGGCCTGACCTACAAGGACGCCGGCGTGGATATCGACGCCGGCGAGGCGCTGGTGAAGCGCATCGCACCGGCGGCCCGGGCGACGCGGCGGCGCGGCGCCGACGCCGACCTGGGCGGCTTTGGCGGACTGTTCGACCTCAAGGCCGCAGGCTTCAAAGACCCCATCCTGGTGGCCGGCACCGATGGCGTGGGCACCAAGCTGAAACTGGCGATCGATACGCGGCGCTTCGAGGGGCTGGGCCAGGACCTGGTGGCGATGTGCGTCAACGACATCGTGGTGCAGGGCGCCGAACCGCTGTTCTTTCTGGATTATTACGCCACCGGCAAGCTTGAAGTGGAGAGCGCCGCCATCGTGGTCGAAGGCATTGCGCGGGCCTGCAAGGAATCGGGCTGCGCCCTGATCGGCGGGGAGACCGCCGAGATGCCGGGTCTTTACGCCAAGGGCGATTTCGACCTGGCCGGCTTCGCGGTGGGCGCGGTGGAGCGCTCCGCCATCCTGCCCAAGACGGCCACCATGAAGGCGGGTGACGTGCTGATCGGTGTGTCGTCCAGTGGCGTACATTCCAACGGCTATTCGCTGGTGCGCAAGATGGTGGAAAACAGCGGCTTGGCCCTGGATGCCGCCGCACCTTTCGCGCCGGGTAAGAGCCTGGGCGACGCGCTGCTAACACCGACGCGGCTTTATGTGCGCAGCTGTCTGGATGCCATACGCACCGGAGGCATCAAAGGCCTTGCCCATATCACCGGCGGCGGTATCACCGACAATCTGCCGCGCTGTCTGCCGGACGGCCTGGACGGCGAAGTGTATCTGGACGCCATCGCTGTTCTGCCGGTGTTTCAGTGGTTGGCACGCGAAGCGGGCATCGCCGAAGGCGAAATGCTGCGCACCTTCAATTGCGGTATCGGCATGGTGGCGGTGGCGGACGAAAAGAATGCCGGCCGTGTCATTGATGCGTTCCAGGAGGCCGGTGACAAAGCGGTGCGCATCGGCAAGCTGGTTGCCGGTTCCGGAGAAGCCAAGGTGGTCTATCGCGGAGCCTTGAAGCTTTGATCCCACCTGTAAAGCGCGTTGCGGTTCTGATCTCCGGGCGCGGCAGCAATCTGCAAAATCTGATCGACGCGCAGGACGCCAGCTACCGGATCGTGCTGGTGATTTCCAATGTCGAAGGTGTGGGCGGCCTGGACAAAGCCCAAGCCGCCGGCATCGCCACCACCGTCATCTCCCATGCCGGCAAAACACGCGAAGCCTTCGACGGCGAAATGAACGCGGCCCTGCACGCTGTCCGTGCCGATATCATCGTGCTGGCCGGCTTCATGCGCATTCTCTCAGACGGTTTTGTGCGCGGCTGGGAAGGCCGGCTGATCAACATCCACCCCTCCCTGCTGCCGGCCTACAAGGGCACCAAGGTGCATGAACGGGTGCTTGCGGCGAAAGAAAGCGTTTCCGGCGCGTCGGTGCATTTCGTGGTGCCGGAACTGGATGCCGGGCCGGTGATCGCGCAGACATCCGTGCCCGTGCATCCGGGCGATACGCCGCAGACCCTGGCCGACCGGGTGCTGGCAGTGGAGCACAAGCTTTATCCCGACGCCTTGAAGCTGCTGGCGTCGGACAAGGTGAAACTGCTGAACGGCCAAGCGGTTTTCAGTTAGCCGCCGCTCTGCTTTTCCACGTCATCCGCCACAACACAAAGCCGACCGAAAATGTCAGGACAAACCCTGCGAGGCGAACCATGGGGATCGGATTGACAATCACGCCCGTCGACGCCTCAATCGACCGGATCGCCAACACGCCGGCAAGATCAAGTCCAGCGCCCAGGAAGAACGACACATAGCTTGCGCCTGTCCTGCGTAGCATCTGCCAAAGCGCCACGAGATACAACAGACCGGCCACCACCCATAAAGCAACCACCCAGGCCGGCGTGGCATCCATGAGCGGAATCAAGCGCCGGTAATCATCGCCCGCGGTCCTCAGACCCAGAAAATGCGCCAGCCCCAGATATTTCATGCGATAGGCCATAATCAGCAGGGGGGCAAAGAATTCCCGCAAAGCCAGCAGCACAATCAAGCAGGCCAAGGCGGAACGCGCATACCATGTTTGCAGCATGTCGCTCATCCTTTCGCGGTATCCGGCAATCACACATCCCAGCGCCCAGTGCAGAGCCACGTTGTCATTTTCGATAAACCCCAATTCGCTTTCCATGGCTGCGCTCCAATCCGCACGGGCAGAAGGCATGATCAGCGCGGCATGGCGCATGAGCGCGCAAGCAACCTGCCGCGCAGGGGCGGGCCGGGCGCTCACGCTTTTGCTCCAAGAATTTTTCCGGAGATGGGCGGCGCGGGCAGAATTTGCGCGCGCGCGAAAGCGAGACCGGTCAGTGTCAGACGATAGACGTGGCGCGGCGGCTTTCCGGTTTTTTCCGGCTCACGCCACTCAGCCTCCAACAACCCCTGGTCGGAGAGCCGCATGAGAAGCGGATAAAGCGTTCCGGATTGGAGGCCGGTCTTTTTCAGAAGCTCGTAGCCGTAACGCCAGGCCAATGGGTCTTCCAGCATTGCCGCCAGAAACCGGTTGGTCTGGTTGGAGGGTGTACGCGCCATCAGGATAATTCTACATATATAGAGTTAGCCGTCAAGGGGCTAATAGCGCCCACCCTGCAGCCAGCCGATGAAGGGCGGCTTGAAATTACACGGCAGCGTCAGCGCAAAGGGGCGGATGTCCAGAAAATTGCAATAGGCCGGTCCCCGGGGCGCCGGCGGCAGGGTCTTGTACATGGTGATCATGTAACTGTTGTACAGCCCGCTGGGCAGGTCTTCGCGATAGACAAAGCCCCCGCCGATGATGCCGTAGATGCAGAAAATCCAGACGGCGATCACGGCGACGCGCATCCAGACCGGCATCAGCCCAGATCCGCAATCTGCGCCGATATCTCCCACAGCCGTTTGGCATCTTCGTCATTGCGCGCTTCCGCGGTGGGCGTGGCGGGTTTGCATTCATAGAAATACACGCCGCTGACATCGGCCGCCTGCGGCGACGACGCCAGATAGATGATGGTCTGGGCGCCTTCTTCCGGCGAGATGGCGCCGATCGGCTTGGCCACCTTCAGCACCGTGCGCATCAGCCCGCCGCTATTGTCGCCAAAGCGGGTGGCGACAAAGCCGGGATGCAACGCATTGGCGGTGACGCCACTGCCGGCGATGCGCCGCGCCAGTTCTCGGTTGAACAATATGTTGCAGAGCTTGCTTCTGGAATAGACCGGAAAGCCCACATAACTGCGCCGCGACTGCAGATCGTCGAAATCCAGCCGGGCGCCGCGATGGGCATTGGAGGCGACGGTGACGATGCGACCGCCCGCTTTCAACTTGCCCAGCAAAAGATTGGTGATGACGAAATAGGCCATGTGGTTGAGCGCGAATGTCATCTCCAGCCCGTCAACCGTCTCCTGCCGCTTGTTGAACAGGGCGCCGGCATTGTTGACCAGCACGTCAATCCGTGGTTCGCGCGCCAGTTCGCCGCCCACCCGCTTCATTTCCGCCAAGGTGGAAAGATCGGCCATGTGCACGGCATGGTCGGCGGCCGGATTGGCCTTGTGCAGTTTCGCCATCGTGTCGTCGGCGCGGGCCTTGTCGCGGGCGGTGAAGACGATGCGGGCGCCCTGCTCCGCCAGATGGACAGCCGCGACTTCGCCGATACCCGACGTCGCGCCTGTGATGATGACGGTTTTGCCTTGCATGTGAAAAAGGCTCCCGTGGGTGCGGGAGCCTTGTATCATTTCTGCCGGTGAAACTCGATGCTAAGAAACGATGTCGAGGTCGCGAAAGAAGAACTTGATCTCGTTGGCAGCGGTTTCCGGCGCGTCGGAGCCGTGCACCGAATTGGCCTCGATCGACTCGGCGAATTCCTTGCGGATGGTGCCGGGGGCGGCATTGGCGGGATTGGTCGCCCCCATCACTTCGCGGTTCTTGGCGATGGCACCCTCGCCTTCCAGCACCTGAACCACCACCGGACCGCTGATCATGAACTTGACCAGATCCGCAAAGAAGGGGCGCTCGCGATGCACGCCGTAAAAGGCCTCCGCATCGGCCTGCGACAGGCGCATGCGGCGGCTGGCGATGACCCGCAAACCTGCATCCTCGAACTTGGCGATGATCTTGCCGGTGAGGTTCCGGCGCGTCGCGTCGGGCTTGATGATCGAAAGGGTGCGCTCGACGGCCATAGGGACTCCGCAAAAGTTAAAAGCGGCGGGGTTATGCATTGGGATTGCGCCCAGAGCAAGGACCGTTATAAGGCCCCACAAATGCTGGCAATTGACAACATCACGGTACGCATCGCGGGGCGGGAAATCCTCAAAGGGGCCACCGCCAACCTGCCGGCGGGCCGCCGCATCGGCCTGGTGGGGCGCAATGGCGCGGGCAAGTCCACCTTGTTCAACGTGATTCTGGGGCGGCTGCACCAGGATGATGGCGACATCAGCTGGCCCAGCGCCTGGCGGGTGGGCGCGGTGGCGCAGGAGGCGCCGGGCACCGACACCAGCCTGCTCGACACCGTGCTGGAGGCCGATCCCGAACGGCTGGCGCTTTTGGCCGAGGCCGAACACGAAAGTGACGGACATCGGTTGGGGGATATTTATCACCGCCTCGAGGCGATCGACGCCTATACCGCGCCGGCCCGCGCCGCTGAAATTCTCGCCGGCCTGGGTTTCTCGGCGGAAGACCAGCTACGCCCCTGCCGCGAATTTTCCGGCGGCTGGCGCATGCGCGTGGCGCTGGCCGCGATCCTGTTCTCGGCGCCCGACCTGCTGCTGCTGGACGAACCCACCAACTATCTCGATCTGGAAGGCGTGTTGTGGCTGGAGAACTTCATCCAGAAATATCGCGGCACCATCCTGATCGTCAGCCATGACCGCGACCTGCTGAACACGGCCTGCGAATTCATCCTGCATCTGGAGCGCGGCAAGCTGAAACTCTATACCGGCGGCTACGACACCTTCATGGAAACGCGCGCCGCCGGCCGCGCCCAGGACATGGCGTTTGCGAAAAAGCAGGAAGCCGCGCGCGCCCACATGCAGAAATTTGTTGACCGCTTCAAGGCATCCGCCGCCAAGGCGGCGCAGGCGCAAAGCCGCATGAAGATGCTGGCCAAGATGGCGCAGGTGGAAGTGCCCCCCGACGAACATGTCGCGCCCATCCGCATTCCGAAGGCTACCGCCGCCTCGCCGCCGCTGGTCACCATGGACCGCGCCAGCGTGGGCTATGAACCGGGCAAGCCGATCCTGACCGGACTCTCGTTTCGTTTCGATCCGGAAGACCGCGTGGCGCTGCTGGGCAAGAACGGCAACGGCAAATCCACCATGGCCAAATTGCTGGCGGGCAAGTTGCAAGCGATGGGCGGCGATTTCACGCCGGCACGCAAACTGGTGGTGGGCTATTTCGCCCAGCACCAGGCCGAGGAACTGGACACCACCATCACGCCGATCCAGACGTTGCAGCATCTCCGCCCCAAGCTGACCTTGGAGCAGGTCCGCACTCAGCTGGGCGGCTTCGGTTTCGCCCAGGACAAACAGCAGACCCAGGTGGGAAAATTGTCGGGCGGCGAGCGGGCGCGGCTGATGCTGGCGCTGGCGACCTTGGACAAGCCCAATCTGCTGATCCTGGACGAGCCCACCAACCATCTGGATATCGACGCGCGCAACGAGTTGCTGACGGCGCTGAACGATTTCGATGGCGCGGTGATCCTAGTCAGCCATGACCGGCGCCTGATCGAAGCCACCGCCGACCGGCTGCTGCTGGTGGCGGATGGCCATGTCACGCCCTTTGATGGCGATCTGGATGACTATCGCAAGTTCCTGCTCAGCGGCGACAATGCACCGACTCAAAGGGATTTGGCGCGGCGCGCACCAGAGCCGAAGGCTAAGAAAGAAGAGGCCCGCCGCAGCAACGCGGAAAAGCGCCACAATCTGAAGCCGCTGAAGGACAAGGTGAACGCCGCCGAACACCAGATTGCGGCGCTGAATACCGAGATCGCCAAGTTGGACAAAAGCCTGGCCGATCCGCTTCTCTTCACCCGCGATCCCGCCAAGGCCGCCTCGGTGTCCAAGAAACGCGCGGATGCCGCGCGCAAGCTGGCGGTGGCGGAAAAATCCTGGCTGGCGGCCAGCGAAGCCTACGAAAACGCCAATAGCTAGCGGGGTTTGCAGTCAGCATCGCTTCGACTAGGCTTGGCCGTCATGACCGACGAAGACCAAGAATAATAACAACAACAAAGGTCGTACCATGCAGACGCAGCTTTCCCGCATCCTGCCGAAGCTGCATCTGCGGCTGATGCCGACCTTGCTGATGATGTATGTATTGGCCTTTCTCGACCGGGCCAATATCGGCTTCGCCAAAGCCGGGTTTCAGGCCGATGCCGGCATCGGCGACGCGGCTTACGCTTTTGGCGCGTCGATTTTCTTTGTCGGTTATGCCCTGCTGGAAGTTCCCTCCAACCTGATCCTGCACCGGGTGGGCGCGCGGCTGTGGCTGGCGCGCATCATGGTGACCTGGGGCCTGGTGTCGGCCGCCACCGCCTTTGTGCACAGCCCGCTGGGCTTCTATGCGATCCGTTTCCTGCTGGGCATCGCGGAAGCCGGATTCTTTCCCGGCGTGATCTATTATCTCACCCTTTGGTATCCCGCCGCCGCGCGCGCCCGTTCGGTTGGCTTGTTCTACTACGGGGCGCCGCTGGCGCTGACATTCGGCGGGCCGCTATCGGGCCTCTTGGTGGCGCACGATGCCTTCGGCCTGCATGGCTGGCAGATCATGTTCATCATCGAAGGCTTGATGGCGTCGCTGGGCGGTATCGCGGTGCTCTTTCTGCTGAAAGACGGCCCCGCCAAGGCGCCGTGGCTGAGCGCGGATGAAAAACAGACGCTGCTGGCGGCGCTGGCGGAAGATGACAGTCAGCGCGAAAGCCCCACAGTGTGGCGCACCTTGCGCGACCCGCGCGTGCTGTTTCTCGCTTTGGTCTATTTCCTGGTGCAAATGGGCTTTTACGGCCTGACCTTCTATCTGCCCAGCCAGGTCGCCAAGCTTCTGGGTGCGAATATGGGATTGAAAGTGGGGCTTGTCTCGGCCCTGCCCTGGGTCTGCGCCCTGATCGCGGTGACCTTGATCCCGCGCTGGTGCGACAGAAGAGACAATGCCCGCGGCACCGGCGCATTCGCCGCCGCGGCAGCGGGGCTGGCGCTGATGGTCAGCGCGCTCACCGCCTCGCCTCTGGTGGCGCTGATCGCGCTTTGCGTCGCCGCGGCCGGACTGATCGTCGCCCCCGCCCTGTTCTGGACGCTGCCGACCCGGATATTGACCGGCGCGGCGGCGGCGGGCGGCATCGGGCTGATCAACGCTATCGGCAATCTGGGCGGCTTCGTCGCCCCCAACCTGCGCGCCTGGCTGGACATCGGGCTGAACTCCCATGCCGCCGGGTTGGTGGGATTGGCCCTGGTGACCACCATCGGCGCGCTGTTCTTCGCCGCCGCGCCGCGCAAGGCCTGAGCTCTATTTCAGATGCGCGCGCGCGATGGCCATCCATTCGCGCTGGCGGCCGCGATAATAGGATGGCGCGCCTTTCACCGATTTGAGAATCTCGGTGAACAGCGCCTGGGCGCGGGCCTGCTGCCCCAGGCTTTCCAGCAACAGACCGAAGCGGGCGCGCGCCTCTTCGCCCGGATAGCGCGACACGACTTTTTCATACTGCGCCACCGCCGCGTCATTCTTGCCCTGCAAAGCCAGCGCGCGGGCATAATCCAGCTCGGCATCGGCATCGAAGGCCGCCGGATCGCTCTCCTTCAGCTTCACGAACAGGCTTTCCGCCGCCACGCCATCCCCCGACAGCATCCGGGCGCGGCCCAGCCCCTTCAGCAGGGTGGGATCGGAGCCGCCCAGCGGCCCCTGCATGGCGCTTTCATACAATTCGATGGCATCGGCAAAACGTCCCATGCGGATACATTCCTCGGCCAGCGCCCGCTTGGAATCCACCGAGCCCACCATTTCGACATTGCGCAGCTTTTCGCGATAGCCGCGCCCCGGATCGGCGGCATTGACGACATTGTCGGCAAGACGGCGCGCCGAGTTGGAGCGCAGCATGTCCGGCAGCAGCGCGAAGGCGATATAGGCGATCCAGCCCAGCGCTTGGCCCAGCGCGATGGCCATGATCCACAGCGGCGAGCGGCCGGTGCGGATGATGTGCCAGGCAAACGCCAGGTCGATCAACAGGACAAAGCCGATACCCAGCCCCAAATCGAAATTGAACAAGCCCATCAGTTCTGTTTCTCGAATTTTCCGCCGGACGTTTCTTTCCAATAGGTCACGTCATGGCCCGCGGCCTTGGCGTCTTTCCATGCGGCACGGGCAACTGCAAGGGCTTGGTCATCGCGGCCGTCGAACAGCAGGACCACACGGGCCAGATCGCCGAGCGCGTTCCAGTCGGCCGGCAAGGCGCCGCCCACATAGAAGAAGATCTGGGCGGAATTGGGATTGCCGTCTTCCACCGTGATCAGCACCGGCTGGCCGCTCGCCTCGCCATCGCCCAACTGCGCATGCGGCAGGAATGACTGATCGTCATAGGTCCACAGCAAGCTATCCAAGGCGTCGGAGCGTTCGGATGAATCGGTCTTGATCGCCGCCCGCCAGCCGCGCTGCAGCGATTTCTCGACTAGGCCGGGCAGGATATCTTCGAGAGAGCGGCGTTCCAGATGGTAGAATAGAGTTTCCGTCATGCCTCGTAATGTTCTTTCACCAGCCGGTTGAGCAGCCGCACGCCCCAGCCCGTGCCCCAGCTGGGAATGGTGGGCTTATGCTCGCCGTCCTGCCAGGCCACGCCTGCGATATCCAGATGCGCCCATGCCATGCCCTTCTCGATGAATCGCTGCAGGAACTGGGCGGCGGTGATGGCGCCGGAATTGCCGCCGCCGATATTCTTCATGTCGGCGATCTTGGAGCGGATCATCTTGTCATAGGCGGGGTCCAGCGGCAGCTGCCACACCCGCTCGCCGGTATGGCGCCCCGCCGCCTGGAGGCGCTGCACCAGCTGGTCGTCATTGGAGAAGATGCCGGCATGTTCATGGCCGAGGGTCTGCACAATGGCGCCGGTCAGGGTGGCAAGATCAATCAACGCCTTGGGCTGGAAGCGGCGCTGGGTATAGGTGAGCGCATCGGCCAGCACCAGACGGCCTTCGGCATCGGTGTTCAAAACCTCGATGGTCTGTCCCGACAGCGAGGTCAGCACATCGTCGGGGCGGAAGGCGCCGCCGTCCGGCATATTCTCTACCAGACCGATCACGCCCACGGCATTGACCTTGGCCTTGCGCGCCGCCAGTGACGCAATGGTGCCCACAACACAGGCCGCCCCCGCCATGTCGCCCTTCATGCCTTGCATGCCGGCGCCGACCTTGATGGAAAGGCCGCCCGAATCAAAACACACACCCTTGCCGACCAGGGCGATGGGCCGGGCGCTCTTCTTGTTGCCTTTGGGGCCACCGTTCCATTGCATGATCACAAGCTGGCTCTCGCGCGCACTGCCCTGGCCCACGCCGAGCAGCGCGCCAAAGCCCTGTTTTTTCATTTCAGCTTCGCCCAGAATCTGGACTTTCACCCCCAGCCGGGACAGCTGCGCCTTGGCGCGGCGCGCAAACTCCGCCGGATACAGGACATTGGGCGGTTCATTGACCAGATCGCGGGCCAGGAAGATGCCGTCGGCTATCGCCGCCAGACCGGCATGCGCCTTCTTGGCCGCCGCCAGGTCGGAGGTGACAATCCGCACCGTCTTCAGTTTCTTCTCATACTCCTCCAGGTTGCGGGTGCGGTACTTGTTGAAGGCGTAGCTTTTCAGCTTCGCACCAAAGGCCAGATGCGCGGCCAGTTCGGCTTTCTTGACCTTGCTTCCGCCCTTTTTCGAAGCGGGGGGGACATCGATCTCGATCGTGGCTTGCGACTCGCCGCCGGCATATAGCCGGCCCACGATCTGAGCCCCCAGCGTCTCCAGCCCCTTTTCGTCAACGCCATCCGCCTTGCCCAGGCCGACCAGCAACAGCCGCGAGGGCTTCAGCCCCGCAGGCGCCAACACTTCCAGAATCTGGCCCTGTTTGCCGGTGAAGCGCGAGACTTTCAGGGCCCGTGTCAGGGCGCCGCCACTGGCCTTGTCCGCGAGGATCGCGCCGGGCAGCAAGTGACCGCCCTCCATCGCCCCCACCACCCAGGCTCCGCCACCCTGCTTGGCTGTGACATTGGAAGGCGCAACAAGGGAAATCTGCATGCTATATCTCCGGGCAAGGACAGGGTATTTGTGGGGAAAATCCTAGTTCTGATGATAGTTTAGGTCGAATCCAGCCGACCTCCAACACGGGTCGCGAAAGGCCAATGGGACAGCACCCCGACGCACCGCCAGATAGGGAACGAAATCGGCCGGTGCGCCTGCCGCGCCTGTCCTTCTACATCCTGACCCAGCTGCTGGGGCCGGTGGCGCTGCTGACCTTTCTTTTGACCAGCGTGATCTGGCTGGTGAGCAGCCTCCCGTACCTGGATCTGGTGATCAATCGCGGCCAGTCGGCGCTCACCTTTCTCTATTTGGTCCTTCTGGTGCTTCCCACACCGCTGGTCATCATCATGCCCATAGCCTTTTATTTCGGCACCCTCATGACCTTGCAGCGGCTGCAAGGCGACAGCGAACTGGTGGCGATGGCTTCCGCCGGCTATTCCCTGCGCCAGCTGGCCATGCCGGTGATGACCTGCGCGGCGATCGTGATGGCGCTGACCTATGCCTGCCTGCTCTATCTGGCGCCAGCCGGTCAGCGGGCGCTGCGCGACAAGGTGGTGGACATCCGTGCCGACATGGCCGGCGCATTGTTGAACGAAGGAGAATTCAACACCTCCCAGCCGGGGCTGACCGTTTTCATCCGTCGGTTGGGCAGCAAGGGCGAAATCAGCGGCATCTTGGTGCACAACAATCGCGACCGCGCCCACCCCGTCACCTATATCGCGGAAAAAGGCATTCTGGCCCAGACCCCCGCCGGAACCCGCCTGATCATGCTGGACGGCACCATCGAGACCAGCGCGCAAGCCGGCAAGCAATTGCAGGTGCTGCATTTCGAAAGCGACACCATCAACCTGGACCAGTTCTCCGGTCCGGCGCGCTATACCCTGCGCAAAATTCAAGAACGCTATCTGAGCGAGCTGTTTTGGCCGCCGGAACGCCAAGGCGTCACGCCCCGCATCCGCGACCAGTTTTTCGCGGAAGGCCATAACCGCATCGCCCAGCCTTTGTACTGCATTGCTTTTGCCTTGATCGCGCTGGCGGCGGTGATGCGCGGCCGCCGCCAGCGCGGCAGCGTCGCCCTGCGGCTGACCATCGCCAGCCTGTCGGCGGCGGGTTTGCAGATCGTGGGCTATGGCGTGATGGGTATGGCCCAGCGCAATCCGCCGCTGGTGGTGCTTTTCTACCTGCTGCCGGCGTTGGGCGCCGCCAGCGCGATTGCCGTGCTGGCGGGATATGCCCCAGGACCGCTGCTGGCGCGCTGGCGGGCGAATGCCACGATCGGTGCGGACGCATGAGTTGGTCCTGGACTCTTTACCGCTATCTGGCGGCGCAATTCCTGATCGGCGTGGTGGTGATCTATGCCGTCTTTCTGATGTTGGCTTTCTCCATCGACCTTGTGGACCTGCTCAACCGAACCGCCGGGCACAATGTTCCCGGCGCGACCGCGGTTGGCATGGCGGTGCTGCAATTGCCCTACCTGGGCCAGAAGATGCTGCCCTTCGCCATCCTGCTGGGCGGCGTCGCCACCTTTGTGCGCTTGTCACGTTCGCGTGAACTTGTGGCGACGCGGGCGGCGGGCGTTTCGGCCTGGGATTTCCTGCTGCCGCCGCTGACCGTGGCGGTTCTGATCGGCGTTTTCAGCGTCACGGTCTTCACACCGGTGTCTGCAAAGATGTTTGCGGAATTCGCCGGTCTGGAAGCGCGTTACGTCAAGGGCGAGGAAAGCCAGCTTTCGGTGTCCGGCAACGGGCTGTGGCTGCGCCAGGGCGATTCCCAACAACAGTCGGTGATTCATGCGCTGCGTGTCGCCGGCCAGGGCGAACATCTGGAAGACGTCTTGGTGCTTTTGTATGGCGCGGGCGACCGCTTTGTCGGCCGCATCGATGCCAAATCGGCGCAACTAAAGGATCATTTCTGGGTTTTGAATGACGCCTTTGTGTCGGACACAAAGGGCGTCCCGGTGCATCACGACCGTTACAGCCTGGCCACAACCCTGACGCCCGAGCAGATTGTGGAAAGCTCCACCGCGCCCGAGGCGCTGTCCTTCTGGGACCTGCCCGGTTATATCCGTGCCGCCCAGGCCGCCGGCTTTTTGGCAGCCCGCTATCAGCTTTATCTCTACACCCTGTACGCCTTGCCGGCCCTGTTCGCGGCCATGGTTTTCATGGCCGCCAGCTTTTCACTCAAGCTGGGACGCGAAGGCGGCATGGCCAAGGTCATCCTGTTCAGCGCGGCCTGCGGCTTTGGTGTCTACTTCTTTCAGGTCCTGACCACCGTGCTGGGCCGCTCGGGCGCGGTGCCGATCCTGCTGGCGGCGACCGCGCCGGCGCTGGCATCCATTCTGATCGGCATGACGCTCGTCTTCTCGCATGAGGACGGCTGATGGTTTCGGCCGGCTTTTTTTCAGGGCGCGCCTCAGCCCTCTGTCTTGCCGCGCTGTGCGCCTGCGCCCAGGTTCCCCTGGCGGCCCAGGCCGCGCAGTTGCGCGCGGGCGGCCTCAAAGCGCCCAGCAAAGACGACCCGATGCTGCTCGAGGCGGACGAGGTCGTCTATGACAGCGAGGCCAAGACCGTCTCGGCCGTCGGTCATGTCGAGATTACCGATGACGGGCGCATATTGCTGGCGGAACGCGTGGACTATGACCAGGCCAAGGACCAGGTCGCGGCGCGCGGCCATGTCAGCATCACCGACGACAAGGGCAATGTCGTCTTCGCCGATCATGTGGTGCTGACCGATCATCTGCGCGATGGCGCGCTTTCCGGGTTCGGCGCCCTGATCGGCAAGACCGGACGGCTGGCCGCCAGGAGCGCCCAGCGCATCAACGGCACGACCATACTCGCCCAGCACACCGCCTATTCGCCCTGCAAGATCTGCAACCAGCCCGGGCAGCGCACGCCGCTGTGGCAGGTCAAGGCCGAGCGGGTGGTCTATGACCAGACCAAGCATGAGGTGCGCTTCCACAGCGCCGTCGTCGAGGTTGAAGGCGTTCCGGTGGCCTGGCTGCCTACCGTTTCGGTGCCCGATCCGTCGGTGCGCTACGCCACGGGACTTCTGACACCGGAAGCCGGAAACTCCACCAAGATCGGCTATTTCACCCGCCTGCCGGTTTATATCGCGCTGTCCCAGACTCAGGACATGACGCTGGCGCCGATGATCACGACCCTGGGCGGGGAGGTGCTGGAGATGGAATACCGCGCCCGCTGGAACAATGGCGGGCTGTGGTTTCAGGGCAGCGGCGCCTACAATCCCGGTGGCGGATTGTCGGGCAGCCCCGGTGCGCAGACCTATGGCCACATCTTCGGATCGGGCCGCGAGAATTTCAGCGACAGCTGGCGGGCCGGGATCGATGTCCAGGCGACAAGCAACAGCGCCTATATGCGGTTCTACGACATTTCGTTCCTGGACCGGCTGGTCAACGACGTCTTTTTGGAAGGCACGCCGGGGCGCTCGCGCTTCTCGCTGGCGAGCTATTATTTCCAGGGACTGCGCTCCACCGATGTCACCGCGCGCATTCCCTTTGTCCTGCCCAGGCTGGAATTTTCCTACATCCCCCTCCACAAGGTGGCGGGCGGCTCCTTCCGCCTGGACCTCAGCGGCGTCGCCGTCGGACGCGACAATCAGCGCAACGACCAGCGCGGAACCGCGGAGGTGAACTGGAAAAGACCCTTTGTGTTCGGCAACGGCCAACTGTGGACAGTTGTGGCCGATGCCCGCGGCGACGCCTACCATTTCGACAATCCACGCTTTGGCCCGCCGGGCACCAGCGACAGCATGCTGCGACGTGGCACCGCCTATGTGGGATTGGACTGGCGCTGGCCCTTTGTCGCCAATGGCAGCCCAGGCCATTCCTATATTCTGCAACCCATCGCGCAGCTGGTCGCCCAGCCCTATGGCGGCAATCCACGAGGCCTGCGGATCGAGGATTCCCAATCCTTTGAGTTCGACGACAACAATGTCTTCAGCTTCAACCAGGTGCCAGGTTACGACCTGATCGAAAGCGGACCGCGCGCCAATCTCGGCGCCATGGCCGAGGCGATGTTTCCCGGCGGCAAGGTGGAAGCCCAGATCGGCCAGACCTATCGCCTGAAGGCCGACCCGTTGTTCGCCGCTTTTTCCGGCAACCGGGGCGCATCGTCCGACGTGGTCGGCAGTTTTTCGGTCAAGTTCCCGCACCTGGATTTTACCGACCGTATCGACATGGATCGCGGCAACGGCACCATCCGGCGGCATGAAATTTATGTCACGGGCAGCTACGACCGTTCCTCGCTCCAGCTGAGCTACGTCCAGCTGCCGACGTCGGTCGCATCCCTGGGCCTGCCCCGCCGCGAGGAAATCAACGTCCAGGCCGACATCAATTTCTGGCGCAATTGGCAGGTCTTTGCCGCCGCCCAGCGCGACCTGAGCAACAGCCAATTCCTCAACACCGAGTATGGCCTGGGCTATGAGGATGAATGCCTTGCCATTTCACTGGCTTACCGCCGCAAATATATTTCCGACATTATCCAGGGTCTGCCCCCCTCAACATCGGTGATTCTGCGCTTCAACCTGAAGACCGGGGACAGCCCGATCCAGCCTTTCAGCCTGTTCCCGCGAGACGTGTTTGCGCTGACTCATCCATGAGGGTGAGGCCGAAAAAGCCAAGGCCCCGGTGGGGCTTTGGTCCGGCCGAACCCTGAAAACCCCTGCTTTCCGGGCCGTTCCCTGCCCTTGACCCCCTGGCCATTGATCGGGCCGGGAAATTCCGTATTTTGGCGCAAGAGCTGGGGGGCTCGACGGAGCGCTATTGGGTTGCCCTCGCTTATGACCAAAGATCAAGTTTGACGATGCGAATTGCCACCACCCTTTTGCTGGGCGCTGCCGTACTGGCTGGCGCGAGTGCCGTGAGCATTGCGCAGGGCGCCAGCCTCCGGCCATTGCCTGCCGTACCGCCGCTGAAGTCCCGCATGGGGCAGCAGGCCGCCATCGTTCCTGGCAAAGCGGCGCCCGCTGCTGCGGCGCCCCTGGCCGTTCAGCCGCTGGCGCAAGAGGCCGACAGTGCGCCCTCCGCCCAGGATGCGGCCACCGCGCCTCCCGACGCGTCTAGCCCTGACGCATCCTCGGACGGCGCCGCCAAACCGGATGTGCAGGAAGCCAAGAACAACAGCGCCAGCGTGGTCGACGCCACCACCGACAAGCATGCCGACGATTCCAATTCCATCGTCGCCACGGTGAATGACGAATCCATTTCCGAATTCGAACTCAGGCAGCGCGTTGCGCTGTACCTGGCCCTGAACGGCATCAACCAGCAGCTGACCGCGGAGCAGCGCACGCGGATGCGCAACCAGATTCTGGAGGTGCTGGAAGCTGAGAAGGTCCAGCTGCAGGAAGCGGTGAAAAAGAAGATTACCGTCAGCCCTGTGGAAGTGGACAAACGCATCAACAGCATGATGCAGGACTATCACTTCACCATCCAGCAGCTGCGGCAGAACCTGATCAATTCAGGCGCCAGCGAAGATGCGCTGCGCTCCCAGATCACGGCGTCCATCGCCTGGCAAAAGGCGGTTCAGGACGAATATAGCGACCGGGTGAACATCACGCCGGAAATGGTGGAGGTGGAGATGGCGCGCTATGCCGAAGGCGCCAACAAGCCTCACTATCACGTTCTGGAAATTTTCCTGCCCGTGGACAATCCCGAGCTGGACCCCAAGGTCAAAAAAGACGCCGAGGAAGTCGAAACCCAACTGAAGCAGGGTGCGCCTTTCCAGGTGGTGGCGCGCCAATTCAGTCAGCACCCGTCTGCGGCGACCGGTGGCGACATGGGCTGGATCAATGACGGCCAGATGGCGCCGGAACTGAATGCCGCCCTGGCCAAAATGACCCTGGGCGCCATCTCCGACCCGATCCGGTCCACCGGCGGCTATTACATATTGGGACTGCGCGAGCGCCAGGAACCGCTGGGCACCAAGATCGCCGACGTGCCGACTGGCCCCTCCGGTCCGGCGGGCACCCTGCCGCTGGCGCGCCTGCTGTTTCCGGTCAATCCCGGGACCCCCAAGCCGCAGCTGGAAGAAATCTTCAAAGTCGCGTCCCAAATTCAACAGCACTATGCCGGCTGCGACCAGCTCGACGAGCTGCACGCCAAGATGTCCGGATCGGTTTATATGAGCCTGGGTGACGCCAAACTCGCCGAGCTCAGCCCGCAAATCCAGGAAGCGATGAAGAACACCCGTCCCGGCGAGGCGGCCATGCCATTCATGTCGGAGGCCGGCGTCGAGCTGATCGGGCGCTGTGACAAGCACATCGAGGTCAAGACGGCCTATGTCATGCCCACCCGCCAGCAGATTGAAGATCAGCTGTTCCAGAGCCAGATTGCTGCCTTGGCGCGGCGCTATCTGCGCGACCTGAAGCGCGACGCCAATGTCCAGGTGCGCGACGACAGCAAGCCCGATGCCCTCATTCGCTGAAAGCGAATCTCAAACAAAGCCCGGTAAGGCTGGGCCTGAAGCACCAATCCTGATTACGATGGGCGAACCGTCCGGCATAGGTCCGGAAGTCGCGCTCGCCGCGTTCACTCGCTTTGACGGCAAGGTTGGCAGGCATCCCCTCAAGCTGGTGGGCGATAGCGCGGTCTTTGCATCTCACAAAGGCTCGCTGATCCCCACCAAAGCGCGGGTTACGGCCGCGCCGGGACGACCGGACAGCACCAACGCCGCGGCGGTCATCGAAGCCATCGAAATCGCGGTCCAGGCCTGTGTGGCGGGCAAGGCGGCCGCGCTGGTCACCGCGCCTATTCACAAGGCGGTGCTGCATGCGGCCGGTTTTGGCTTTCCCGGCCACACCGAATTCCTGGCCCATCTGACCGGCGCACGCCGCGCGGTCATGATGCTGGCCAGCGACAAATTGCGGGTGGTGCCGCTGACCATCCATATGCCCATCGCCGAGGTGCCCAAGGCGATCAGCAAGCAGGCCATATTCGACACCGGCGAGATCATCCTGACGGCGCTGCGCCGCGATTTCGGCATTCTCAATCCGCGCCTGGCGGTGGCGGGACTGAACCCCCATGCCGGCGAAGACGGCATGCTGGGCGCCGAGGATGGATCGGTGATCGCGCCGGCCATTGCCGCGCTGGCGGCGCGGGGCTTTCATGTGCGCGGGCCGCTGTCAGCCGATACCCTGTTCCATGAAGAAGCGCGCAAGAGTTATGACGCGGCGCTGTGCATGTATCACGATCAGGCGCTGATCCCGATCAAGAGTCTGAGCTTCTGGGATGGGGTGAATGTGACCTTGGGACTGCCGATCGTGCGCACCTCGCCCGATCACGGCACCGCGTTGGACATCGCGGGCACCGCAAAGGCCGATGCCCGCAGCATGATCGCGGCGGTGCGGATGGCGGCGGACATGGCAGATGCCAGACTCAAATAAAAGAGGACCAGATAAATTACCGCCGCTGCGCGATGTGATTGCCGCCAATGGCCTGTCACCCAAGAAATCGCTGGGCCAGAATTTCCTGTTCGATCTGAACCTCACCCGTAAGATCTCGCGCGCGGCGGGCGCCGGCGACGGTGGAACATTCTATGAGGTTGGTCCCGGTCCCGGCGGGCTGACCCGCGCGCTTCTATCGGAAGGCGCGGGCAAGGTCATCGCGGTAGAGCGCGATGGGCGCTGCCTGCCGGCGCTGGAGCAGATCGCCGCCGCCTGGCCCGGCAGACTGGAGGTGATCTCCGCCGACGCGCTGAAACTGGACGAAGCGGCGATTTTGCCGCGCGGCGTACGGATCGCCGCCAACCTGCCCTACAATGTCGGCACCGCGCTGCTGATCAAATGGCTGACCACGCCGCAATGGCCGCCGCGCTGGGCAAGCCTGACCCTGATGTTCCAGAAGGAAGTGGCGCAGCGCATCACCGCGGCGCCCGGCGGCGAACATTATGGACGCCTGTCAGTGCTGGCCCAGTGGCGCTGCACGGCGAAGATCCTGTTCGACGTCAATCGCGGCGCCTTCGTGCCGCCGCCATCCGTCACCTCCGCCATTGTTCGGCTGGAGCCACGCGCACAGCCTTTGGCGCCCGCCGAACTTTCCGATCTGGAAAAAATCACCGCGGCCGCCTTTGGCCAGCGCCGCAAGATGCTGCGTCAAAGCCTGAAACCCCTGGGCGGCGAAGCGCTACTGGAAAAGGCAGGCATCGATCCGACGGCGCGGCCGGAAGACTTGAAGATCACCGATTTCGCCGCTCTTGCGCGTGCGTTTCACCATTAGCAGTAGCGAGGATTTTTGCGACGTGGGCAGGAGGCCGCACGGAGCGTACACAAAGTACGTGAGTACGGCCGACAAACCCACGGCGCAAAAAGACTGCGCTAGTCTTCGCGCATCAGTTTTTGCACGAACTTTGCCAAGCCGGGCTGGCGCGCGCGGCGGCTGCGCTCGACCCGCAGGATTTCCTCCAGCTTGCCCATGGCGTGCTGAATGTCATCGTTCATGAGCAGATAATCATATTCGGCCCAATGGCTCAGTTCATCGCTGGCCTTGGCCATCCGCTGGCGCACCACGTCCTCCGAATCCTGCGCCCTGATCCTGAGCCGCCGTTCCAACTCGGCCTTGGACGGCGGCACCACGAACACGCTGGCGAGATCGTCGCGTACCTGCTGCTTCAATTGCTGGGTACCCTGCCAGTCGATATCGAACAGCACGTCTTTGCCTGATTCCAGCGCCGCCATCACCGGCCCTCGCGGGGTACCGTATTTGTTGCCAAATACCACGGCGTGCTCGAGAAACTCGCCCGCGGCGACCATGGCATCGAATTTTTCAGGCGTGACAAAAAAATAGTCCTGACCGTCAATTTCATTGGGCCGCGAAGGCCGCGTGGTCGCGGACACGCTCATGACAATGTCAGAGTCGCTCTGAAGCAACCGGCGCGACAAAGTCGTCTTGCCTGCGCCCGAAGGCGATGACAGGACCAGCATCAGGCCCCGGCGCTGGACGTTATGATTGGAAGATTGGGTCATTCGACATTCTGGGCCTGTTCGCGGAACTGATCGATCACCGCCTTAAGGGCGAGACCGGTGCGGGTCAACGCGATATCGGTGGATTTGGAGCACAAGGTATTGGCTTCGCGGTTGAATTCCTGGGCCAGGAAATCCAGCTTGCGGCCCACCCCCTTGGCCGACGCGATCAGGGCGCGGGCATCCTGGACATGGGCGCCCAGCCGGTCCAGCTCCTCGCGGACATCGGCTTTCAACGCCAGCAGCGCCATTTCCTGGGCGAGCCTGTCTTCGGAGAGCGAAACCCCGCCCAGCAATTCTTTGATCTGCGCGTCCAGCCGGGCGCGCAGGGCGCTGGGCTGGGTCGCCGCAAGCCGGCCGGCTTCACCCACCAACCGTTCTATGTCGTCGATCTGCGCGCCGAGCAGGGCCGCCAGCTTGGCGCCTTCGCCGCACCGTTCTTTCACCAGCCTGTCAAAAACCGCGGCCAGGCTTTCCAGGATGGCGGCATCGCGGTGCCCCCGCGTGACCGGGTCGGACGAAACCGCGGGCTCGTCAGACACAATCACGCCTTTGAGCGCCAGCAATCCATCCACGCGCGCCGGCGCCAGGCCGGTCTCGGCCGCGACTTCGCGCGCGATCCTGACGGCGGCGGCAAGAGCTGCGGCATCCACGACCAGGCCCCGTTCGGTGTCGCGCGGCTCAACGGTGAGGGAAACCTGGAAAGCCCCGCGCAGGAATCGCTCGCCGGCGAGCACGCGCGCCGGCGGTTCCAGACCATCAAAGCCGGGCGGCGTGCGCAGCCGCATGTCCAGGCTGCGGCTGTTGACGCTCTTGGCTTCCCAGCGCCAGCGCAGCCCCTCATGGCTGCCCGCGCTTTCGGCAAAACCGGTCATGCTGGCAAAGGTCATGTTGCTGCTCCGAAGACTTAAAATCTAGCGCGCGGGACAAGCATCTGTCACCTGCGCCCGCACGCTCAATGACGCACTATAGCCTTCTTGCGCCGCGCGGCGGGCGGCAGCTTGGGCAAACTGGGGTCCAGAACCGTGACCGTGGTACCGTCGGCGCGTCCATTGACTTCAACCTGCCGGCTTTCGGGAGGCGCCGCCTGGCGCTCGAAGGCGCGATAGGCCGCGACATTGCGGGCCTGCTCGGAGATGGTGGCGGCAAAGACGTGGCCGCCATGGCCGGTGGCGACGAAGAACAGATCGTCGCTTGCTTGCGGATCGAGCACGGCGGTGATGGCATCCTTGCCGGGATTACAGATCGGCCCCGGCGGCAAGCCCGCGATCACATAGGTATTAAACGGCGTGGCGCGGTCGAGTTCGCTTTGGCGGATGCCGCGGCCCAGCGCATAGCCCCGGGTCAATCCGTAAATAACGGTGGGGTCGGTCTGCAGGCGCATGCCGACCTTGAGCCGGTTGACGAACACCGAGGCGATATGGCGGCGCTCGTCCGGCAAGGAGGTTTCCTTTTCCACGATCGAGGCCAAAATCACGGCCTCGCGCATGGTGCGCAAGGGCAGCCCCTGCGCGCGGCCGGGCCACAATTGATCCAGATGGGCTTTCTGCGCCCCCGCCATCTTGTTCAGCAGACCAGCGCGGGTCTCGCCGCGGGTGAAGAGATAGGTTTCCGGCAGCAAACTGCCTTCCTGCGGCACCGGGCCGGCATCGCCCACCAGGACGGGATCGGCTTGCACCAGCTTCCAGATCATCTCGCTGGTCAAGCCTTCGGCGGCGGTGAATTTGTGCTGGATCGACTTGCCGTCCACCAGGATTTTGGCAACGGCTGCCATGGAAGTTCCAGAGGGAATGGCATATTCGCCCGCCTTGATCTTGCTGGCCAGTCCGCGCAGCCGCAGATCGAATTCAAACACCAGGCCTAACCTCACCACGCCCTGACGCTCGAGAAGCTGCGCGACCGCATGCGTGCGGGAACCCGGCGCGATCAGGACGACGGTTTGCGTGTCCCTGACGGCGGGCGGTCCGGAGGCATCCCAGGCAGCATTGGCCCATTCCACAACCCCGGCGGCAATGGCCACAAGGATCACCAGGACGAGAGCAATCCGCATCAGACTTTGCTGAGAATCAGCGTGGCATTGGTGCCGCCAAAGCCGAAGCTGTTGGACATGGCGACATGGACGTCGCGCTTCTGCGCCTTCAGCGGCACCAGATCGATGCTGGTGGTGACGTCGGGATTTTCCAGGTTGATGGTGGGCGGCACCATGCCGTCGCGCATCGCCAGGAGGCAGAAGATCGCTTCCACCGACCCGGCCGCGCCCAGCAGGTGACCGATCGAGGATTTGGTCGAGGACATGGCGGTCTTGGCCGCCGCATTTCCCAGCAACCGCTCCACCGCGCCCAGCTCGATGCCGTCGGCCATGGTCGAAGTGCCATGGGCGTTGACATAATCGATGTCGGATGCGGCGATACCGGCGCGCTTCAGCGCCATCTGCATGGCGCGATAGCCGCCGTCGCCGTCTTCCGACGGGGCGGTGATGTGATAGGCATCTCCCGCCAGGCCATAGCCCGTCACCTCGCCGTAAATCTTCGCGCCGCGCGCGCGGGCATGCTCCAATTCCTCCAGCACCACGATGCCGGCGCCTTCGCCCATTACGAAACCGTCGCGGTCCTTGTCATAGGGCCGCGACGCCTTGGTGGGCGTGTCGTTGAAGGACGTCGACAAAGCGCGGCAGGCATTGAACCCGGCGATGCCCAGGCGGCAGACCGCGCTTTCCGCACCACCCGCGACCATCACATCGGCATCGTCGAAAGCGATCATCCGTGCGGCATCGCCGATGGCATGCGCGCCGGTGGCGCAGGCGGTGACCACGGAATGGTTGGGGCCCTTGAAGCCATGCTCGATGGAGACATAGCCCGACACCAGATTGATCAGCCGGCCCGGGATGAAGAAGGGTGACAGGCGGCGCGGACCTCTCTCATGCACCAGGATCGAGGCATCCTCGATGCCGGTGAGACCGCCGATGCCCGACCCGATCAGTACGCCGGTACGGCACTTGTCGTCTTCGGTTTTGGCTTCCCAGCCGGAATCCCGTACCGCCTGCTTGGCGGCGGTCAGGCCATAGATGATGAAATCATCCATGCGCCGCTGTTCCTTGGCGTCAACCCACTGGTCGGGATTGAAAGTGCCGTCCGAGCCATCGCCGCGCGGCACCTGGCAGGCGATCTTGGTCGCCAGGTCGTCCACCTTGAACTTGGTGATGGGACTTGCGCCCGATTGTCCGGCGAGAAGGCGCGACCAGGTCTCTTCCACACCACAGGCCAGCGGCGTGACAAGACCCAGGCCGGTGACGACGACCCTGCGCATAGGCTTATGACCTTTGGCGCCGCTTCAGGCGGCGTTCGCTTTATCGATATATTTGACGGCGTCGCCGACCGTCACAATGGATTCTGCAGCGTCGTCGGGGATTTCGATGCCGAATTCCTCTTCGAACGCCATCACCAGCTCGACGGTATCGAGGCTGTCAGCGCCCAGATCTTCGATGAAGGACGCGGTGTCCGTGACCTTGTCGGCGTCGACATTGAGATGTTCGACGACGATTTTCTTCACGCGCTCTGCAGTATCGCTCATGGACTTGTAAGCCTCTCCTTGATTTCCAACCGGCTTGGGAATTCTGCCGGGACCACACAGTTCGGTGCTTCGTGAGGTGGCCGGTTTGTTAACATAAACCTTCCGCTCTCGCCAATGTAGCACCTAAGTTATTGTTTTTCCAATCATATCATCACAAGCCCGCCATTGATATGGATGGTTTCGCCGGTGATATAGGCCGCTTCCTCGGACGCCAGATAGACCACGGCGGCGGCGATTTCAGCGGGGGCGCCCATCCGGCCGACCGGAATGCGGGTGGCGATCATCTCTTTATAGGAGTCGGCCAGCACATCCGTCATGGCGGTCTGGATGAACCCCGGCGCCACCGCGTTGACGGTGATGTTCCGCGAAGCCACTTCGGCCGCCAGGCTCTTGCTCATACCCACCAGCCCCGCCTTGGCGGCGGCGTAGTTGCCCTGGCCGGGATTTCCAGTTGTGCCCACCGCGCTGGTGATCTGGATGATGCGGCCCCAGCGCTTTTTCATCATACCGCGCAACACGGCGCGTGACAGGCGGAAGGCGGCGGTGAGATTGACGGCGATCACCTGATCCCATTCGTCATCCTTCATGCGCAGGAAGAGATTGTCTTTG
>JANYAR010000163.1 GCA_025361185.1 Alphaproteobacteria bacterium
CTGTCAGCCGCACACGAGCGTTTATTCCAATTTCACACGCAAGGCCAACACGCTTTACATGCATGTCCATTTCTGGCCGGGCACGGATGTGTCCATTTCCGGCCTGAAGCAGAAGGTGTTGTCGGCCAAGATCCTGAAGACGGGGGCGGCGCTGACGGTGAGCCAAGACGGCTATCGCACCCACATTACCGGCCTGCCGGCAAAGGCGCCGGATTCGCCCGTCACCACCATTGCCCTGGAATGCGACGGCGTGCCGGAGCAAGACACGCTGAATGTGCGGATCAACAAACTGCGGGCTGGGGTCGGCATATAAGAAAAAACGGCCCCTGCTGCGAAACAGGGACCGTTTTTCGTCGATAGAGAGTTTCGCTCAGCCAACCTGGAGAATTGCGTCCGCGTCCGCGTCCGCGTCGGCTGCCGCATTGCCTTCCAGGCCGTATTCCTTGAGCTTGCGGTAAAGGGTCGAGCGGCCGATGCCCAACCGGCGGGCCACTTCCGACATATGGCCATTATAGCGGGCAATGGACATGCGGATGATCTCACATTCCAGGTCCTCGAGTTTGCGGATCTGGCCGGAAGGATCAGTGACGCGAAGCCCATAAGGAGAAGCCGTCTGCGGCGTTGGGTCGGCCGCACCGGTGCCGGGGGTCTGGCGTGACACCGCTTCCACGCCCATGGCGGCGGCGATCTGCGGGAAATCGCATACATCCAGCGATGCGCCATCGCACAGCACCACGGCGCGGAAAATCGTGTTTTCCAGCTGGCGCACATTGCCCGGCCAGTTGAACTGCTCCAGCAACTGGCTGGCCTGGGGCGTCAATCCGGCGACCTGTTTGTGCTCTTCCGCCGCGAAACGCTCGATGAAAAAATGCGCGAGGGGTGCGATATCGCCGGCGCGGTCGCGCAGGCTCGGCACCATCACCGGGAAAACATTCAGCCGATAATAGAGGTCTTCGCGGAACGTGCCCTCGGCGACCATGGTGCCCAGATCGCGGTTGGTGGCGGCGATGATACGCACGTCCACTTTCACCGGCCGCTTGGAGCCCACCGGATCGAATTCGCCTTCCTGCAGCGCGCGCAGCAGCTTGACCTGCATGTCCAGGCGCAATTCGCCGATCTCGTCCAGGAACAGGGTGCCGCCATCGGCCTCCTGGAACTTGCCCAGATGCTTGTCGCTGGCGCCCGTGAACGAGCCTTTCTCATGGCCGAACAGGATGGACTCGACCAGGTTTTCCGGAATCGCACCGCAATTGACGGTCACGAACGGCTTGCCGGAACGCTGCGAGGTGCCCTGGATGGCGCGCGCGATCAGTTCCTTGCCGGCGCCGCTTTCGCCTTCGATCAGGACCGGAATATCGGACTGGGCGGCGCGCGCCCCAAGGCGAAGCACCTGCTTCATCTCCGGCGAGGCGGCGACCAGATCGTCGAAGGTGAGCTTGTTGTCCTGCCGTTTCTTGAGCTGTTTGACTTCACCCGAAAGGGTGCCGATCTTGAGCTGATTGCGGATGGAGACGGTAATGCGCTCCGGGCTGGCGGGCTTGACCAGAAAATCGTTGGCGCCCGCACGCATGGCTTCCACGGCGGAATCGATGCCGCCCTTGGCGGTCAATACGATCACCGGCAGATCGGGATTGGTGGTGCGCAGCTTTTCCAGCACCTCCACGCCGTCCATGTCGGGCATCACCAGGTCCAGCAATATCAGGGTGATCTGATCGCCGCGCGGACCGTTGATCAGATCCAGCGCGGGCTGACCGCCGGGCGCGGTCACGACTTGCATGCCGCTGCGGCTGATCGCTGCTTCCAGCAGCCGCCGCTGCACCGGATCGTCATCCACCACAAGAATGGTCTGCGCCATATTTACGCCTTTCGAATTGAGGCGGGATTTTGCGCGAGTACCGGTAAATGTGGCGTTTAAACCTGTTCCTTTGCGGTACAGGCGCACCGCTTGCGATTCGATGCTTAACCAAGGCTGAATCGTCCCAAATACGCGCCGGCGCACCATCCCAGGGCACCAAAACCGAGCTAGGGAAAGGCGAAATAAACCACGTTGCCGGGGCTGAGGCCTTTGCTATAGTCCCCCCAATTTCGCGGTTACAGGGGAGCTTAATGGCGCACGAATCCGACTATCAGCCGGGGTCCATGGACATCAACGCACACAAAAAGGCCTATGCCGGCTTTCTGACCGGCACCAAGTGGACCTTCGGGTTCATCATGCTGATCATGATATTTCTCGCCATTTTCCGCACCCACTAAGCCTCAAAGGCTTTCATCATGCGCCTCGCGGTCCCGAAGGAAATTCGAGAGGGCGAATCACGCGTCGCTGCGACGCCTGAGTCCATCAAGAAATTCAAGACTCTCGGGCTGGATGTGGTGATCCAGGCGGGGGCTGGCGCGGGCGCCAAAATCTCCGATGCGGACTACACGGCTGCGGGGGCGATGATCGCGCCCGATGCGGCGTCGACTCTGAAGGATGCCGACATCGTCCTGAAAGTGCGCGGACCCTCAACCGCTGAAATTTCTCAGTTCAAGAGCGGCGCGGTGCTGGCGGCGCTTCTGGCGCCGCATGCGGAGGCCGAAGCGATCCAGGGCCTGGCAAGCCAGGGCGTCACCGCTTTTGCCATGGAATTGCTGCCGCGTATTTCCCGCGCCCAGTCCATGGACGTGCTGTCATCCCAGGCCAACCTGGCGGGCTACAAGGCGGTGATCGACGCCGCCGCGCAGTTTGGCCGCGCCATGCCGATGATGATGACGGCGGCAGGCACCATCGCGCCCGCGCGGGTGCTGGTGATGGGCGTGGGTGTGGCGGGGCTTCAGGCCATCGCCACCGCCAAGCGGCTGGGCGCCATTGTCAGCGCCACCGACGTGCGCCCGGCCACCAAGGAACAGGTGGAATCGCTGGGCGGCACCTTCGTTGCGGTGATGGACGAGGAATTCAAGAACGCCCAGACGGCCGCGGGCTACGCCAAGCCGATGTCGGCGGAGTACCAGGTCAAGCAGGCGGCTCTGACCGCCGAGACCATCAAGAAGCAGGACATCGTCATCACCACCGCCCTGATCCCGGGCCGCAAGGCGCCGATCCTGGTGACGGAAGAGATGATCAAGACCATGAAGCCGGGCTCGGTGATCGTGGATCTGGCGGCGGGCGCGGGCGGCAACACGCCGCTGTCCAAGCCGGATGAAGTGATTGAGGTGCACGGCGTCACTATCATGGGTCATACCAATCTGCCCGGCGCGCTGGCAGTGGATGCGTCCTCGCTCTATTCCCGCAACCTGTTCAATTTCATTTCGCTGATCGTGGACAAGAAGACGGGCGCGCTGAACATCGACTGGAACGACGAGATCATCAAAGGCTCGGCTGTCACGAAAGATGGCCAGGTTGTTCAAAGATGACCCCCTCCGCCCTTCGCATCGCAAGCGCTGCTACGGGCACCTCCCCCTCTTGTGCGCTCACGCGCACGAAGGGGAGGCGGACCTGAGAAGGATGGCAGTATGGAAATGATAGACCCCTTCGTTTTCCGCCTCTCCATCTTCGTGCTGGCGATCTTTGTCGGTTATTTCGTGGTCTGGGGCGTGACACCAGCGTTGCATACACCTTTGATGTCTGTGACCAACGCGATTTCCTCGGTGATTGTGGTCGGCGCCCTGGTGGCCGTGGCGGTGCCTGTGATGGGCGCCGGGTCCTGGACCTCCAAGGCGCTGGGTTTTGTCGCCCTGGCGCTGGCGTCGGTCAATATCTTCGGCGGCTTTCTGGTCACCGCGCGCATGCTGGCGATGTACAAGAAGAAAGACAAGAAATGAGCGGCAAGGCAGACATCGCCGCGCTGGCCTATCTCGCTTCGGGCGTCCTTTTCATCTTGGCGCTGAAAGGCTTGTCCTCACCCGCCTCCAGCCGCGTGGGCAACCGCAACGGCATGATCGGCATGACCCTGGCGATCCTCACCACCCTGTGGGTGGCCGGGGTCAGCGATATCCTGACCTGGGCATTGGTGATCGGGGGGCTGGGCATCGGCGGCGTGATCGGCGCGGTGATGGCCCGGCGCATCGCCATGACCAACATGCCCCAGCTGGTGGCGGCGTTCCACAGCCTGGTCGGCCTGGCGGCGGTGCTGACGGCGGGCGCGGCGCTTTATTCGCCGGACGCTTTCGGCATCGGCACCGAGGGCGCCATCCGCACCCAGAGCCTGATCGAGATGAGCCTGGGCGTCGCCATCGGCGCCATCACCTTTGCGGGTTCCTTGATCGCCTTCGCCAAACTCAACGGCAATATGAGCGGCGCGCCCATCATCCTGCCGGCGCGGCATCTGCTCAATCTGCTGATCTTCGCCAGCATCATCGCGCTGATCGTCTATTTCACCATGGACCAGCCGCACTGGGCCTTCTGGGCGATTACGGGTTTGAGCTTCGTGTTCGGCATCACCTTGATCATTCCCATCGGCGGCGCCGACATGCCGGTGGTGGTGTCGATGCTGAATTCCTATTCCGGCTGGGCGGCGGCGGGCATCGGCTTCACCCTGGAAAACACCGCGCTGATCATCACCGGCGCCCTGGTTGGTTCATCGGGCGCGATCCTGTCTTACATCATGTGCAAGGGCATGAACCGCAGCTTTGTGAGCGTCATCGCCGGCGGCTTTGGCGGCGATACCAGCGGCCCGAAGGGGCCGGCGGAAACGCGCCCCGTCAAGCAGGGCTCGGCCGACGACGCCGCCTTCATCATGAAGAACGCCTCCAGCGTCATCATTGTGCCGGGTTACGGCATGGCGGTGGCCCAGGCCCAGCATGCGGTGCGCGAGATGGCCGACAAGCTGAAAAAGGAAGGCGTCAAGGTCTCCTACGCCATTCATCCGGTGGCGGGCCGCATGCCCGGCCATATGAACGTGCTGTTGGCCGAGGCCAATGTGCCTTACGACGAAGTGTTCGAGCTGGAAGACATCAACAGCCAGTTCGCCCAGGCCGATGTGGCATATGTGATCGGCGCCAATGACGTCACCAATCCCAGCGCCAAGACCGATCCCAAATCGCCGATTTTCGGCATGCCGATCCTGGACGTGGAAAAGGCCAAGACCGTGCTGTTCATCAAGCGCGGCATGGGCAGCGGCTATGCCGGGGTGGAGAATGAGCTTTTCTTCCGCGACAACACCATGATGCTGTTCGCCGACGCCAAGAAGATGACGGAAGAAATCGTCAAGGCGCTCGACCATTAGTATTCCCCGGAGCATTTCCTTGGAAATGCGACCATGATTAGAGTTGCCCGTCTGCCCGCCGATGAGAAGGCAATCCTGTCCTTCATCAACGGATTGCAGGATTACGAGGCGGCGTTCGAACCAGACCGCCGCCGCGATCCCGATTTCGCCATGGAGCATTGGCGCGACTTGCAGCATCGCCACACCGAAAAGCACGGCGTTATTCTGATCGCCGAAGACTTTGTTCCTGAAGTGGGGGGCAAGCCGGTTGGCTGGGCGTTTGCCCATGATGAGGTTGGCGAGCTGTTCGTGGTCGAGCCGGAACGCCGCCATGGCTATCTGGCTGAGCTTTATGTCACGCCTCAAGCTCGCGGCAAGGGCCTTGGCCGCGCCCTGATCCAAGGTTGCGAGGATTGGGCGCGCGCACGCGGCCACAAGCTGTTCATGGTGGGCGTGCTGGCGAACAATCCCGCCGCCATTCGCGCCTATGAAGGCGCGGGCTACACGCCTTACGGGATTAGCATGCGGCGATATCTTTAGGAGCGCGAAGTGACAAAGTCACGGCAATGGCTGGCCTGCCTGATCATCCCGGTTTTTGTGGGCGCTGCACTGGCGCAACCCGCGCCGGATCCGTCGGCTGCGAATATCCGCGCGACCATGGCGTTTCTGGCCAGCGACAGGCTGAAAGGCCGCGAGGCCGGCACGCCGGAGTTTGACATCGCCGCCAACTATGTTGCCGGCCAGATGAAGCAGCTTGGCCTGACGCCGTTGGGTGACAAGGGTTCCTATTTTCAGCATGTGCCGCTGCTGGCCTATCGCCCCACGGACCAGGGTGCGCTGAGCCTGCGCGACAAGACGGGCCACGCTGTGCCGCTTTTGTTCGGCGCCGATTATCTCGTGGGTGGCGATCCCCTGGCTACGACGCAGAACCTGGATGCGCCGCTGGTATTTGTCGGCTACGGCCTGGTAGCGCCGGGCCGCGACGACTATCGCGGGTTGGATGTGAAGGGCAAGATCGTGGTGGCGCTCTCGGGCGCGCCGAAATTCCTGCAGACCGAAGAGCGCGCCTATTATCGCAGCGGCAAGGTCAAGCTGGCGGCGGCGCTGGCGCATGGCGCCGTGGGTTTTGTCTCGCTGAGCACCTCGACGCGGGAAAGGCTTTATCCCTTCGCCAACGCCGTGCGGCAATATCGCAGTTGGGACATGACCTGGCGCAAGCCCGACGGCAAGCCCTTTGTCGAGTCATCCTTGCCCCTGCTGGCCGGTATCAGCGTCGCTGGCGCACACAAGCTGCTGGGCCCCGATACCGACAAGATTCTGGCCGCCGCCGAAACCACACAAGGCGATGTGCGCGGCTTTGCCCTGAAGCTGTCTCTGCATGTCGTTCTGCATAGCGAGATCAAGACGGTGGAAAGCGAGAATATGGTGGGTCTGTTGCCCGGCGCCGATCCCAAGCTGCGGGGCGAATATATCGTGCTGTCGGCGCATCTCGATCACATCGGCATCACCCCGCCGGTGAAGGGCGACAGCATCAACAACGGCGCCTTGGACAATGCGTCGGGTGTGGCCACCACGCTCGAAGTGGCGCGGCTGTTTGGCGGGCGTCCGCCCAGGCGTTCGGTGCTGTTCCTGATCGACACGGCCGAGGAAAAAGGCCTGATCGGGGCGGAATATTTCGCCCGCAATCCCACCGTGCCTTTGTCTTCCATCGCCGCGGACGTGGATCTCGACATGCCGATCCTGACCTATGATTTCACCGATGTGACGGCGTTCGGCGCCGACCGTTCCAGTATCGGCCCCAGCGTTCAGCGCGCGGCTGGCCGGATGAATATCAAGCTGTCGCCTGATCCCGAACCGGACGAGGGCATTTTCACCCGCTCGGACCATTACCGTTTTGTCGAACAGGGCGTGCCCGCGGTGTTCCTGGCCACCGGCTTCGCCAATGGCGGCGAGGCGGCGACCCGGTTCTTCATGAAGACGAACTATCACAAACCCAGCGACGACCTGTCCCAGCCGATCCGCTACGATGCCGGGGCCAAGTTCGCGCGTCTGAATTACGAGATCACCCGCGAACTGGCTGACGGGGTGCGGCCCAGCTGGAACAAGGGCGACTTCTTTGCCGCCAAGTTTGCCAAGAGACCTGCCCCGGCCGCACAGTGACCATGCGCGGCCCGCGCTTGTCACGGCATTTTGCGCGATTATGCTGCACCAAACAGGGAGGCGACGATGGACTATTACCAAGCCTGGTTCGACCTGAAGCCCGGCGTCAAGGACACTGACTTTGCGCGCGATCTGGCGCGCTACATGTCTTACTTGTCGGAAAACAAGCTGATCGAGGGCTGGAAGCTTATGCGCCGCAAGCTGGGGCTCGCCCCGCCGGGGTTCGGCGAATTCCATATCGTGATGGAGACAAAAGACCTCGGCCAGCTCGACGAGGCGTTCCGCCATGTCGCCAGCCGCACCGAGCCGGTGGAAAGCGTGCATTTCGGAGTCAATTCCAAGGTGGAGAATATCCGCTACGGCCTGTACCGCGATTTTCCCGATGCCGTGCGCCGCGAAGGTGAAGAGAAGTTCTAGGCTATTTTAATCCACCCATCCTGCAAATTTCCTTCCACTCCGCCTCGCGCACTGGCTGCACCGATAAACGGAAACTGTTCACTAGGCTCATCTCGGCCAGCTTGGGATTGGCCTTGCACTCCGCCAGGGTGACCGGCCGTGGCATGTCCTTCACCGCCTTCACGATCACCAACCCGAAGATGCTTTTCTCATCGGTCGGATCGGGACGGTATTCGCCGCTCACCTCGACAATGCCGACCACCGCCTTTTCGTCGCCCGAGTGATAGAAAAATCCCAGATCGCCCTTCTTCATCGCCATCATGTTCTGCTTGGCGGTGTGGTTGCGCACGCCGCTCCAGGGTTCGCCCTTGGCGCCCTTTTTCTTCTGCATCTCCCAGGACCAGGTCTCGGGTTCGCTTTTCAGCAGCCAGTATTTCATCATTCCGCCTTCAACTTGCGGCTCATCAGCCGCATCACCGCCTCACCCAGCGGCAGCGCGCCGCTAAGCAGGTCCGCCATGGCTTGCGCGATCGGCATGTCCACACCGCCCGCCTTGGCGCGCGCCACCAGGGCAGGGGCGGTATCCACGCCTTCCGCCAGTGGGTGGCCTGGCATGTGCAACGACTCTGCCGTCTTGCCCCGACCCAATTCCATGCCCGAAGAGAAGTTGCGCGAGGAGGGGCTGGTGGCGGTCAGCACCAGGTCACCCAATCCCGACAAGCCCATCAATGTCTCACGCCGGGCGCCCAGATGTTCGCCAAGGCGCGACAGTTCCGCGAAGCTGCGCGCGAGCAGCGCGGCGCGGGCATTCTCGCCCAGCCCCATGCCTTCGACCACGCCGCAGGCAATCGCATAGACATTCTTGGCCGCGCCACCCAGTGCAACCCCGGTAAGATCATCGCTGGCATAGGGACGGAAAGCGCCGCTGCCCAGCGACGCCTGCAGCTTGGCCGCCAGTTCGCCTTTTGCCGCGATGGTGACGGCGGTGGGCAGGCCGCGTGCCACATCGCGCGCGAAAGAGGGCCCCGACAGGATCGCCAGTGCTGCGCCTGGCAGGCTTTGCCCCACCACTTCGGTCACCAGCTTGCCGCTGCCCTTCTCGATGCCCTTGGCGCAGATCACCAGCGGCTGGCCTGCGCGAAGGTGCGGTTTCAGGCCATCGGCAAAGCCATGCAGTACCTGAGCCGGCACCGCCAGCAGCACAGCATCGCCCCTGCAGGCTTCTTTCAGGTCGCCGGTGACATTCAGGTCCGCAGGTATCGCCACACCGGGCAGGAACCGGTTGCCGCGCCCGGCAGCGATATCGGCCAGCACGTCATCCTCGCGCACCCACAGCGTGACCTTGCGTCCCGCCGCCATGGCCGCCAGCGCCAACGCCGTGCCCCAGGCGCCCGCACCCAGAACCGCGATATGAGGAAAAGGAACCGTATCCTGGGCCATGAAATCGTGGGTTGCTTATTGCGGCGCGGAATCTATCTTGCCCCACTCTTGACCGCAAATAAGAGGGCAGCCGCAAACCGCCTGAATTTCACCTTTTTGCCGTGCGAGTTTTTCCGATGCGCCGTCTTGCCGCCATTGCCGCCGCCACGATCTGCATCGTCCTTCTGGGGGGGGCGGGCCAACCCGCGCCCCAGCGTCTGTACCAGGCCTATAGCGACCAGGAGAAAGCCGATCTCGACAAGGTCAGCGCCTATCTCAACGCCATCCACAGTCTCAAGGCCGATTTTGATCAGATCGGGCCGGAGGGGGGCGTGGATCAGGGCCAGCTTTCCATTCAAAAGCCCGGCCAGATCCGTTTCGAATATCGTCCGCCCAGTCCGATCCTGATCGTCGCCACCGGCGGCAGCGTCTATGTGAAGAATGCGCGCCTCAACACCGTCGATCGCTATGACCTGTCGGATACGCCGCTGGGCCTGCTTTTGAATGAGCGTGTTGATCTCAAAACCAACAAGGCGGTGATCGGCGTAAGCGAACAGAGCGGCGCCATTATCGTGCGGGCCCGCACCAGCGCCAATCGCAACAATTCCAACATCACCCTGGTTTTCTCTACGCCGGGCATCGAGCTTCGCCAATGGACGGTGCGCGACGACCAGGGCGGCAACACCACCGTGGCGCTGCAAAGCCTGCAAGCCGGGGCCAGCCTGGATCCCACGCTCTTCGCGGTACCGGTAAAGACCGTCAAACAGAGCCGCAAATGAAACGGGTCGGCATCGTCTGCGACCGCCGGGTCCCGGGCGACATGGCGGTGCATCAGGTTCATGACGAATATATCGCGGCGGTGCGGGACGGCGCGGGTGCGCTGCCGCTGCTGGTGCCATCCACGGATACGCCGCTGAACAGCGCCGATCTTTTGGCGGCGGTGGACGGTCTGCTGTTCACGGGTGCCGTGTCCAATGTCGCGCCATCTCATTATGGCGGGGACTTACGCTCCGGAACCGAATTGGACGAGATCCGCGACGCCACCACCTTGCCGCTGCTGCGTGCCGCCATCGGGGCCGGCAAGCCGGTGCTGGCGATCTGCCGCGGCTTTCAGGAACTGAATGTCGCGCTGGGCGGCAGCCTGCATCAGCACCTGCACGAAATTCCCGGACGGTTGGATCATCGCGAGCCCGCCAATGTCGCGCGCGATATCGAATACGCTCCGTCGCATCCCATTGTCCTTGCGCCCGGTGGCTTGCTGGCGCGGCTGTCGGGCATGACGGATGCCATGGTCAATTCCCTGCATCATCAGGGCGTGGACAGATTGGCGCCGGGCCTGAAAGCGGAAGCCCATGCCCCCGACGGGCAGATCGAAGCCCTCTGCATGCCACACGCCAAGGGTTTTCTGCTGGGGGTTCAATGGCACCCCGAATGGGCCTTTGCCGGGGACTCGCTCAGCCTGGCGATTTTCCGGGGGTTTGGCACGGCGCTGTGACGCCCTATTCGTTTACAGCATCCTAAGAAGTTTCTGACAGGATTCCCGCCTCATCTGGGATCGGGGCCCCATGCTGTCGCCAGCCCGTTTATTGGGCTTTGCCTTCACCAATGCCGATTTCCTGTTCGAGATGGACACGGAAGGTAAAATTCTGTTTGCCGCCGGCGCCGCCAAGGATCTGGTCAAGGAAGGCGGCGAGGGCCTGGTGGGCCAGCCGGCCGGCAAACTGTTCAAGCCGTCGGAAGGCGCCCGGTTCGCGACCTTCGCCAAGGCGCTGAAAAGCGGCGACCGCGCCGGTCCTTTCAAACTGACCCTGGCCACCGGCGTCGATGCCAATCTTGCGATGTTCCAGCTGCCCGAGAATGGCGCCAATATTTCCTGCACCCTGACGCGCCCCGGCACGCACAGTTCGGCCGCGCAAGTGGATGCCAAGACCGGCCTTGCTTCACGCGAGGGATTCCTGGCTGCGGCCGAGATGGCGGGCAATCGCGATGCCCTGACGCTGGTTCATGTGCCGGGCCTTCCCGAACTCTGTGCCCAGCTTCCGCCGGATGGCGCTGATGCGCTTTTGCAGCGCATTGGCGACAGTATCCAGACCACGGGCGCCAGCGCGGCGGGACGGCTCTCCGAGACCAGCTTCGGCGCCTTGGCGCCGGCAACGAGCGGCGCCTTGAATATCGCGGGAAAGCTCAGCGAAGCGATATCGGTCGGCGGTCTGACCCCGCCTAGTATCGCGGAAACCCGGCTGGGGCTGCAAGGCGCCGGCCTCAGCGCGGAACAACGTCTGTTGTCGATGCGCTATGTGATCAATCAGTTCGCCGAGAAGGGTAGGTTGGCCAACCGCAACGCCGACCTGGCTAGTATCTTCGCCGGCATGATGGAGCAGACCCAGCTGCGTCTTGCGGCCATGACCAGGACGGTGGGCGAGGGCGCCTTTGAGATTGCCTTCCAGCCGATCTGCGATCTCGCCACCGGCGAGATCTCCCACTATGAGGCGCTGGCACGCTTCGAAAATCCGGAAGGTACGCAAGAGACCGTCAAGTTCATCGAAGCCCTGGGTATCGCCAATGTTTTCGACCTGGCGGTTGCCGCCAAGATTTTGAATCTGGTCGAGCAGCAGCCTGACGCCCACATCGCCTTCAACATTTCCGGTGCGACTCTCGCCTCGCCCGCCAGCTTCGGCATGCTGGCCGGCATTCTTGCCGAGAATCGCAAAATGGCGCCGCGTACCCTGATTGAAATCACTGAGACCGCCACGATTGCCGACCTGGAAAGCGCCGGCAAGGCGATCGGTGCCCTGCGCGCCATGGGCTATCGCGTGGGGTTGGACGACTTCGGCGCCGGGGCGGCCTCGATCAACTATCTCCACGCCTTCCAGGTGGACTTTGTGAAATTCGATGGCGCCATGATCAAGAAGATCGGCAGCTCCAAGCGCGACGACGCGTTGCTGGCGGGGCTGGCGAAGCTGTGCGGCGAGATGGGCGTTACCACCATCGCCGAATGGATCGAGAGCGAGGCCATGGCGAAGGCGGCGCGCGAGATGGGATTTCACCACGGCCAAGGCAAATGGCTTGGAGCCCCGCTGCTGGAATTGCCCGCCGCTCCCGTTCGTGCCGGCAAGCGCAAGGGTATTTCCGAGAGCTGGGGGTGAGGCGCGGTCCGCCGCGCCTTAGCGCGGCGGACAAAACGATCCAGTGGAGCGTTTTGAGCGACGAACGCCCTGAGCGTAAGCGAAGGGCC
>JANYAR010000178.1 GCA_025361185.1 Alphaproteobacteria bacterium
GCGCCATACTCGTGCAGTTCCCGGCGCTGCACGGGCTTTGACCCACTAGGCTCATATCAACCAGCGCGGGGCAATCACTAGTGCAAGCGTAGCGTTAACTATGTGTGGCCAGGTTACCGCATCCGGCGAAATACTGATAAAAAATCAACGAAAACAGTATATTGTTCGGCATCAAGTTTTGCTGAAAAGCCGAAATACTTGTTTAACAAGTCTGGTATACACCTAGATTAAGGGGCAAAATCGCCTCAGTTTCATTGTGCGGTGCCGTAGCGCGTTGCGATACCGGCATAAAATTGGGCTAAGTCACTATGCAACCTTGGAAAATCCTCCTTCGAACCTACCTGACCGGGACCTGGCATTACCGCTGGATCGGATTGGGGGTCACCTGGGCCGTTTGCCTTATCGGCTGGCTGGGAATCGCACTGGTTCCCAACCAATTCCAGGCGGTTGCGATGATCTATGTCGACACCGATACGATGATGGCCCCGCTGCTCAGAGGCTTGACCGTCTCGACCGACCCCGAGCAGCAAGTTTCGGTGATGTTGAACACGCTTCTGTCGCGCCCCAACCTCGAACAGGTCGTGCATCTCACCAATTCGCGCGCCCCAAGCCTGACAAGCGCCGAAATGGCCAAGCAGGTGGAAGGGCTTCAGGACAATATTACGATCAAGCCGCTGAGCACGAAAAACCTGTTTCTGCTGTCCTATACGGACCGCAATCCCGACAAGGGATTAAATGTCTCGCAAACGCTGCTTTCGATTTTCGTCGACTCCAACATCGGCAACAAGCGCCATGATCTGGAAGGCGCCCAGTCCTTCCTGGATACGAAAGTCAATGAATATGAAACGCTGGTCCGCCAAGCCGAGCAGCGCCGCACCGCCTTCAAGCAGGCCAATCTGGAGGTGCTGTCGAATAGCGTTTCCCCCGATCAGGCGCGCGCCCAGGTGGAAGTCGCCAAACAACAGATGATGGGGGCCACGGCCCGCCTTTCCAGTCTGCGGGCACAGCTCGCCGGCATTCCAAAAGTTATCTACATCGATGGCCCGGGCCCGATCATTCTCAGCTCGAGCACCGGCAATGCGCCCGCAGCCGGGCGCGGCGGCAGCCTGTTCCAGCGTCTGGCCGAGGCAAAACAGGGTTTGATCGACCTGAAGTCGAAATACACCGACGATTATCCGGACGTCCAAGCGGTCAGGCGCGAAATCGTCCAGTTGCAGAGCGAACTCGCCGCCGCCCCCCAGGTGGGACCGCAGGGAAGCGGCAATCAGTCCGTCCCCAATCCCGTTTATATCCAGACCCAAAGCAAGCTGTCGGACGCGATGACGGAGGTTGCTTTCCAGGGCGAACGCGTGCGGGATGCCCAAGCCACTCTCAGCAAAGCGATGACGATGGGTGGCAAGGCGCTTGAGATCACTGCGCAGTTCGCCAATCTGGATCGCGATTACGACCTTGTCCACAAGACCTATCAGGACCTTCTGCAACGGCGTGAATCGGCCAAGCTGTCGCAATCGGTCAATGACGAGCAGTCATCCATCAACGTGCGGATTGTCGAGCCGCCCAAAAAAGCCCCCTTCCCCGTGGCGCCCAACCGTCCGCTGCTGAATTCCATCATCATGCTCATTGGCGTGGCTGCGGGACTTGCGACCGCGATCGCGCTCAGCATCAATGCCGGCCGGTTCTTCTCCAAGGAACAGCTGGTGGCGGACTTCGACTATCCCATCATTGGTGTCGTCGGACGTCTGGCCCGTGCGGATGACGGGATCGTCGCCCGGCGCGCCTATGCCGCCATGGCGGCGTGTGCCGGGCTCCTGCTCTGCGGATACTTCGTCGTGCTGATTGCACTCGACGCCTCTTTCCGCCTGACGCTGAAGAGTATGCTATGACCGACAAACCAGCCCCGCCGTTGAATTTGATTGAGCGAATGGCTCAGCGTCTTGAAAAAGAAAGCGCTGCCGCGCCTCCTTCCCAGCCTTCCGGTGCGAACCTGAGTGGGCGAGCGATGGAGAGAGACGTTCAGGAAATCGAACAGCCGCCCAAGAACCACACCTCCCAGACCGTGCCCAAGCGCGAGCCGGTCCAGGCGCAAGGCCCCGCCCTTCGCCGCGACGGCGTTGCGATGATTGGCCCAGCGGAAGAACCCGCCCGCAGGCCCACGCAGCTGGCAGCCAGGGCCCCCGAGCTGCCGCGCGCAAATGGGGAAACGCCCCTGGTGAAGACGGTTCGCCTGGATTTTCGGGCGTTGCGCCAGAACGGATGCATTACGCCCGACAACATGACCTCTGCTATCTCCAACGAGTTTCGCGGGATCAAGCGCAAGCTGCTGCAGAAGGTTCGCGATCCGCAGACCCGCGCGGCGGTGAGCAACCTGATCATGGTGACCAGTTCGCTTCCCGGCGAGGGCAAGACCTTTTCGTCCATCAACCTT
>JANYAR010000047.1 GCA_025361185.1 Alphaproteobacteria bacterium
AAATCGCTGCGGACATGATACAGCGCGCTGTTGCTGAGACGGTTGGTATTGAAGTTGTCAAAGAGGCTGGCATCCAGTGAACCGGAGAGGGATAGGCCCGGCGCAACTTCCAGCGCGGCCCAGGCGGATGCTAGGACTTGAACGCCAAATGGCTGGTCGGGGTCGAACAGTGCCTGGCGCAGCTGCGGATATAGACCCCATTGAAATGCCGGGTATATGTCTTTTGCCTCAGCTGCCAGAACAGGCTGGTTCATGGCGGGCGGGGTGATGCTCACGGAACGATCGAAGATACGGCCGTCTTCTTGCTGATAACTGCGCTCGACGGGGCCGCGCAGTATGTCGAATTCTTGTATGGGTAAACTCCCCTGCGTGCTGATCAGCCGGAATATTTCTATTTCGGGGGGCGCTTCTTTGCTCAGGACGCGCGTGATGCGGTCGATGGCGTCGGTCTCCGCAAAGTAGTGATTGTTGCGGTAGTAAAGCACCAGCTCGCCTTGCCCCAGCGACAATGCGTCGACGACGATATTCTGCGCGGCGATCGCGGCGCGAATGGCGTGCTCGGTCTGGGCGCGGCTCGGCCTCGTGCTTACAGCAGAGGCGTCGATGGTTTGAAACTCAGCGACCGGCATCGTCAGTGTCGCAAGATTGTCATTGCTCAGAAATGCCGCGCTCCCAAACCCGCCTTCGACGGTGCGAGCAACCTCGCAAACGACGCTGCGCTGCCCGCCGGGATTGCGCAGTCGCACCCGGGTAATGCTTGCGTTCACACCCTGCATCAGGCGCGCTGTTGCGGCACAGCGCGTGCTGGAAATCGTTCCCGTTGCTGTTACGTCCAAAGTGCTTTGCCGAACCTGGATGTCGGTAAAATCGGTGCCCTGCCGCCACAATGCGTCGACGAAATCGTTTCGGTCGGCGTTGCGGCTCTCGAATTGCTTCACCCGAAGCGCATTGCGCGGGTCACGCACCTCCAGCAACGCGGCGAGCGCCTGTTGCTGTTGCTCGTTGCTTCGTACCTCCACGGGCGGGGGCGGCGGCTCGATTTTTTGTGGATATTGTGGATGTACGGGATCCAGTCGCAACGAGAAACTGCCCCCGAGGCTGGCGCCATATAGCCAGTACAGGCCGGTCTGCATTTGATCGGTAACGGCATAGGACAGGCCGTAGTTGATTTGACTGCGCGGCGAGAAATTTCCAACGGATTTCTCCTGTGCGTATTTATCGCTGTCATATTCAACCATCAGGGACAGGCCCTCGAGCGGGGTGTGCCACACGGCGCCGCCAAAGAGGCTGGCCTTGTGACCATGAAAGAAAGCTTTGAAATCCGTTTGACCTGCCTGTCCAAAAAAGGACTGGCGATTGTCGAAGGACGGAATGACCAGCGCGACGGGATTTCGCAACAGGCCTGTTGCAGCCCGACGGCCCCAGCCAATCCCGAAGCTGGTATCGATGTCACCAAACCGCTTGGAAGCGGTGATGTATTCGCCGGTATAAATGCCCGTACCGACAATATCGTCGACACCGATCGCCACGGCTGGAAGGACATCGCCTTCGTTCCACAGCCGCGCTTTCATACCAAAGGCCCGGTCATAGTAGACCGGATAGCCGGGCTGAAAATGCTGCAGCCCGGAATAGCGGAAGCTGGTTTCCAGCCATGGCAGGACCTGAAACCCGAAATTGTAGTGCTGATTGTTCTTCAGGAAGCTGGCGCCCACGGACAATTCGCCGTCCGGCGCCATGCGGGCGCTGGGGGTACCCATCAGCCCGCGGCTGCCGAACAGGTTCGAGGGACTGCTGTCTTCTTGCGCTTCGGCGGGGGTGGCCAGCAGCACCGCAGTGAGGGCGATTGCGCCCATCATTACAGCTTGGCGTACTCGTCCCCGGCGCGGGCGCCGGGCGGCGGCGATTCCGCCATCAGGTAACGGCGCCCATCCCCTCACTTCGTCCGACCCTTGCCTCGCCCGTTCAAGATTTCCTTGCCTTTCATCTAAGCAATTGCAAGGAAAATCTTTTTCCTTCTCCCGCGCCGCAGGCCTATGCTAGATCACCTGCTTGTCGAACCTGGGATATCCCTAAGTGTCACACCGGAATAAAGCCTGTGGCAAGCGCCGTGGCCGTGGCTTGGCTGTCGCCGGTTTTTTTGTGCCTTTTCTGCTGGCTTCCGTTGCTCTCGTGGCAGCTTCCGGAGATGGCTTGGCCCAAATCTCCAATTCTGATCCGCTAACGCTGCTGCAACAGATGCAGCGCGGCGGCTTGGGTGGGCTAGGTGGTCTGAGTAACGGCGTGGTGGACACGACAACGAACCAACCGCAGAGCCAAACGCTGCAACCGCAATCGCCGCTGTACGCGGCTCGCCTGCAACCCTCGCGGCTGGAACAAATTCTCTCGGCGCGCGCGGGCGTCAAGCTGCAGCAGTTCGGCTACGACCAGCTGGGAATCGGCCGTCAGGTCTCCGTGCCTGAGACTGGCGCGGTGCAGGATGATTACATCATGGGGCCCGGCGACGAAGTCGTGGTTTCGTTACGCGGCCAGGAGAACAGCGATTTCCGTACCAATGTGGACCGCAATGGCCGTGTGGTCCTGCCCCGTTTGGCGCCGGTTCCCGCTGCGGGCCGCAGCTTCGGCAGCTTTCGCCAGGACGTGGACGCAGCCGTCCATCGCGCCTATGTCGCCAGCACCGCTTCGGTCGCAATTGGCCGGGTACGGCAGATCAGCGTGCTGGTGTCCGGCGAAGCCAATGTTCCGGGCCAGCGTATCGTGACCGGCCTGTCGTCCGCAGTGGACGCTATCCTGCTTTCGGGTGGCATCAAGAAGACCGGCTCGCTGCGAAACGTTCGCATCCAGCGGCAGGGGCACAGCTATGTCGTGGATTTATACAGCGTGCTGACGGGCGGCGGTGCCGGCGGCGCCTTGCGCCTGGCCGACGGGGACCGCATCATCGTGCCGCCGCTCGGTCCCACAGTGGCGGTGACCGGATTGGTGCGCCGCCCAGGCATTTACGAACTGCCCTCTCGCGCCGGCAGCATGACGGCTCGCCTGCTGCTTGCTTTGGCTGGGGGCCAGGAAGTGCGTGGCCGATATCGCCTGTCGGTACAGCGCATCGAGGCGGATGGCCGGCTCAACCTGGTGTCGCTGCAGGGGGACAATGGAATCGTCCGCGACAGCGAGATTTTGCGGGTTGAGCTCAATGCTGACCTCGCGACCTCCCAGGCAACCCTGTCGGGGGGAACCGGGCTCGCAGGCCAGTTCGCGGTTTCGTCCGGCTCCAAGCTGTCCGAGGTGATGCGGGCGCCCGGTGCCTTGGGCCCATCGCCCTATACGCTTTTCGCCATCATAGTACGCAAGGATCCGCGAACCTTGCTGCGGACCCCGGTGGCCTTCACGCCGGTCGCGGTTCTGAACGGCACCGAGGATATGCAGCTTCAGGGCGACGACCTCATCCGTCCCATCACAATCGGCGAATCCCAGTTGCTTGCGTATGTGGTGAAGACCTATCTCGACAAGCTGGCCTATGACCAGGCCCGTATCCGCAATCCTCTAGAGACACAGCGTCTGGCAGCGGTCGTCACGCAACAGACGACCGGCAACGGAAACAACAACGGCGGAAACAACGGCAACCTTAGCAGTACGATTTTGCTTCCCAGCAGCAGTGCGATTTCACCTGATAATCCCTTTGGCCTCCAGCCGGGGCAGTTGGATACCTACTCCACAGGCACGGAAGATTTTAGCGGGGTGCCGGCAGATTTGCAGCGCGCCAACATCACCGCGCTCCTGGATGTGGCGACACCTGGCAGTTTGGTGGCGCAACAGCGACAGCTTGCCTACCAGCAAGCGCTGCTGACAGCGAACAGCACCAACACCGCGCAAACCCCAGCGCTGATGGAGCAGGCACAGCGGGCTGCGATGGCATCTGCCCAGACAGGGATGCCCCTTCAGGCGACGGCAATTCCCGGTTCCTATGTGCAAAATCCCATTTATGGCCAACAACAGCCGGCTGGCGCGAACAACCTGCCGGGTCAAGCCGGCAACCAGCTCAGCCCTGATGGCCTACCGGTCCAGCCATTGCCCCCCAACTACCAGGACCAACCCGCGGTGCCGGGCTCCTTTGCCAGCAACCAAGAAGTTCAGACCTTCGGCGAATTGACGCGGCAACTGGGCTTGGACCCCTTGGTACTGATCAGTTTCCTGATCGACCATCGCGCCAGCCTCGATGGGGCGGTGCGCGGCCCTGGGCCCTATTTCGTGGGCCCCAATGCTTCGCTGGCCGATCTGGTTCAGGCGGCCGGCGGCACCCTCAGCTGGGCCGACGAAAGCGGTGTCGAGCTCCTCACCACGGTGGTGGACAGCCGCAACGGGCGCGCGGCCAGCCAGCGCCAGAGCTTGCCGCTGCGCCAGGGAACGCTGGCCAGCTATGTCGTGCGGCCGCGCGATCAGCTGCATTTCAACAAAGTCTTCACCGACACAGGCATCGGTTCGGTTTCCATCCAGGGCGAAGTGCGCTTTGCCGGCAACTATCCGATTACGCGCGGCGAACTTCTCTCGGACGTGCTGATGCGGGCGGGTGGTCTGAACGGAACCGCCTATCCGGCCGGAACGGTATTCCTGCGCAAGTCGGCCGCCCGGGTGGAAGAACAGGGCTACAAGCGCACCGCCGATGAGATCCAGAGCCAGCTCCTGGCCGGGATGGCGCGCATCGGCAATGACAAGATTTCGGGCGAAGGCTTTACGGCGATCCAAGGGTTCATCACGCAACTACGTAGCCAGAAGGGCCTTGGCCGGATCGCGATTTCCGCCGATCCCAGTGTGCTGGCGGCAAATCCGCAACAGGATCCGCTGCTGGAGGCGGGCGACGTGGTCTTCATTCCGCAACGCCCCTCCACGGTCACCGTTCTGGGAGAAGTCATGCAGCCCGGCAGCTACAGCTATCAGTCCGGCATGGCGGTGGCTGACTATGTCAAGAAGGCGGGCGGTTATGCCCAGTTCTCCGACGAGGATCTGACCTTTGTCGTTCTGCCGGACGGATCGGCGCGGCGCATGGAGACGTCCTGGCTGGGCTTCGGCGGCGGCACCA
>JANYAR010000058.1 GCA_025361185.1 Alphaproteobacteria bacterium
AAACGCATCGGCGCGCTGGCCAGCTATCCGCGCGAGCAGGGGCGCATCCAGCATGTGCTGGTCGAGGCCGATCTAAGTCAGATCACGCCCATCGCCGAAGCGGTGTTCCGTCTTGTGGGCGTCAAGCCGGAATTCCTGCCACAGATCGTGCCACCGCCCTATTACGGTCTGAGGAACTACTAGAATAAGGTGAGATGGCTACTATTGTGTACTCCGGCTTCTATGCCAATCTTTTGAAAGAGCTTTCGGGGAGACAGGCATGTCAGGATTGATCAGGCTTGCGGTGTCATGCCAGCTGGTTTTCGGGGCATGGGCATTCCCGGCCGCTGCCGCGCCCAATTCCTATGAGACAGTGCTTGGGCCTACGCCGATCAGCCATGCAACCAAGACGGCGCTGATCGGCGAAGGCGCCGCCATAGCAACCTTGTCGGGCAACACGCTGAAGATCTCCGGCACGTTCCAGGGCCTGTCGGGGCCCGCCACCGACGCGCACGTCATGATGGGCGAGGCAATCGGCATTCCCGGCAATCCGATTCTCGATCTTACCGCCAGCACCGCGGTGAACGGCACAATCAATGGCACCTTCAGGCTAACCAGGGTTCAGGCTGCGGCGCTGCGCGCCGGCCGTCTTTATATCCAGGTCAACAGCCAGGCGGGCCCAGCACCGGGCGGCAATCTGTGGGGCTGGCTGCTGCCCGAGCACGTTAAAGCGGGACAGGACGAGCCGCAAATTGGTGACTGGTTCCTGCCGCAAGGCGAGGGCTTGCGTGCCGCGCGCAACGGTAACAAGTCCTGAACCCACATCTGACGGAGCGTATCGTGACAATTTCAAGAGGAAAGTCCGTATCGGTTCTGGCGCTGCTGGCGGCGGGCGCGGGCCTGTTCGCCAGTGTGGGCGTGGCCCAGGCGCCGGCGCCTTTTACCGCCGCCCAGGTCGAGGCCGGGCGTGGCGCCTACGCCGCCAACTGCATGAGCTGCCACCAGGCCAATCTGGGCGGCGAAGGGGATGCCTTGCCGCTGGCCGGCCAGACCTTCATCACTGCCTGGGGCAAGCGCACCACCGCCGAGCTTTACAATACGATCCAGACCTCAATGCCCTATGGCAATGCGGGCAGCCTGGATGCCAAGACCTATGCCAGCCTGGTCGCTTTCATCTTGCAGTCCAACGGCGCCAAGCCTGGCGGCTCCGAATTCACACCCGCCACTGCGGTGAAGATTTCCACCATCGCCTCGGGCAGCGTGCCTGTCGACATTCAGCGCGGCATCAAGCCGGCGCAGCCTGCGGCGGCGCGCGCGCCCCGCAGCGGCAACAATGCGGATTACGGGGGCCCGCCGCCAAACGCCGACAACGGCGCCGGCATGATCCGCAGTTTCGGCCAGACGGTCGTTGGCGACATCAAGAATTATGAACCTGTGACTGACGCCATGCTGACCAATCCGCCGGAAGGCGATTGGCTGGTCGGGCGCGGCAATTACGCCAATTGGAGCTACAGCGCGCTCCGGCAAATCGACACCGGCAACGTTCACGACCTGCAACTGCAATGGGTGTGGGCGATGAACGAGGGCGGTGCCAATGAAACCGCGCCGCTGGTCCATAATGGGATCATGTTTCTGGGCAATACCTACAACACCATCCAGGCCCTGGATGCAAAGACCGGCGAATTGCTATGGGAGAACAGGGTCGGGCCCGCGCCCAGCCGCCCCAACTATGGCGGTATGCGCTCGATCGCGGTTTGGGGCGATAAGGTCTATTTTGCCGGCAACGATGCGGTGCTGCACGCACTCGACGCCAAAACGGGCAAACTTGTGTGGAGCACGCCTCTGTCCGAGGTGCCCGGCCACAATAATACCAGCGGCGTGCTTGCGGTGCATGGCAAGATCATCACCGGTCTCACGGGCTGCGGCCGTATTCCGGCCAATGATCACTGTTACATCAGCGCCTATGATGCCCAGACCGGCAAGCGGGTCTGGAAATTCGTCACGGTAGCGCTGAGTGGCGAGCCCAACGGCGACAGTTGGGGCGGGCTGCCGGACGACAAGCGCGCCGGCGCGGAAACCTGGATCCAGGGCGCGTTCGACCCTGCGCTGAACCTCACCTATTGGGGCACGGCCCAGGCCAAGCCATGGCGGCGTGACCTGCGCGGTTCGGGCGGCGGTGCAACCGACTATGCCAACTCCACTGTGGCCCTGGATGCCGATACCGGCAAACTGAAATGGTTCTACAACCACGCGCCTGGCGAGAGCCTGGACCTCGACGAAGTGTTTGAGCGTGTCCTCATCGACCACGGCACCTCGAAAACCGTGATGACCATCGGCAAGGCCGGCATCTTGTGGAAGCTGGACCGCAGCACGGGCAAGTTCATCGACAGCCGTGAGACGGTTTACCAAAATGTCATGGCGTCGCAGAATCCGGTGACCGGCGAGCCGATCTACCGCAAGACTATCCAGGACCAGAAGGTCGATCAGTGGCTGTCGTCCTGCCCCGGCCCGGAGGGCGGGCATGACTGGCAGGCGGCAAGCTATCACCAGCCGACGGATTCATTGATCATTCCGCTCAGCCAAAGTTGCGTACTGATGCTTGGCAACGGCTCGCAGACGTATTTTGAGATGCCCGGCACCGAGCGCAATATGGGGCGGCTGTCGGCCTATCGCACCTCCGACCTTAAGCCGCTTTGGACTTTTCAGCAGCGTTCTCCTTTCCTCACGGGCGTGCTTTCGACGGCAGGCGACCTGGCATTTGTCGGGGATTATGACCGCCGCTTCCGCGCGGTGGATGCGAAGACCGGCAAGACGTTATGGTCGGTGCGGCTGGGCACGACGGTGCAGGGGTACCCAATCACCTTCCGGATCGACGGCAAGCAGTATATTGCCGTCACCACGGGCCTGGGCGGTGGCAGCCCCGAGGACAAGCCGATGACTATGCTGCAGAATGTGCATCGTCCCAACAATGGGCAAGCGCTGTATGTTTTCGCGCTGCCCGAGGGAAAGTGATGGCGGAACTACTCATACACTTCTCATACGGCTTCTTGCCGGCGCACACGCCTGTGCTGCGAGGGCAGGCGATCAACGGGGACTTCGATGATAACGCCAGATGACGAGACGCCAGAGGACGTGACAATTATGACCGAAAAGACCAGCTCACCTACAAAAATGACGTCGCGCCGCCAGGCTGTCGGGGTGATGGGGACGACCGTCGCCGCCAGCATGGTTGGCGCGAAGATACCTGCGCTTGGCGCGCCGGCCCCGATGCCGCTTCGCGAGCCTTTACCGCCGCCGGCCTTGGTGCCGCGAGCGGACCTGGTGAATGTGCTCGAATACGAAGCGCAGGCGCGTCTGGTATTGGGACCGGCGAAGGTTGCCCCGATTTTGGGCAGCGACCGGACCGTCACCGATCGCATCACGCTGCGTCCACGGATGAATATCCCCACGCGGGATCTGGACTTGACGAGCACGTTGTTTGGCGACCAGCACCTCACGCCGATCATCGTCGGCCCGATTGCCGATCAGAAGCGCTTCCACCCCGACGGTGAGGTCGCCATGGCGCGTGGGGCCTCCGCGGCAAAGGCCGCGATGGTCGTGAGCAGCGACACCAGCGTGCCCTTGGCGAGGATCGCCGAGGCCGCTACGACTCCCCTGTGGCTGCAGGTCTACGCGAAGAGTCCCAAAGTGAAGGATGTGCTCGCTGAGGCGAGTGCCGCCAAGGCCAAAGCGGTGATCGTGACGGTAAACGCTGGCACATCCGCCAGCGGGCCCGCGACGCGGGCGCGCATCGATTGGGCTGCTATCGACGCCGTCGTCAAGGGTACGTCTCTACCCGTGATTGTGAAGGGCATCACGCATCCGCAAGACGCAAAGGAAGCTGTCGCCCGCGGCGCCAAGGGCGTGGTGGTGTCGAACTATCGTGGTGGTAATGCGACGGCGCTCACGGGCACGCTGCTCCTCGTCGCGCCGGTCGTGGGGGCCGTTGGCGATCAGATACCTGTGCTCGTAGACGGCAGTTTTCGCCGCGGCACGGACATTCTCAAGGCCCTGGGCTTCGGTGCGAAGGGCGTGTTGATCGGCCGGCCCGTGATGTGGGGCCTGGCGGCGTACGGCGCCGACGGCGTGCAGGGCGTTGTCGAAATGCTGCAGACCGAACTCGCAAGATATATGTGCATGTGTGGCCGTCCATCGCTCGCGGCGGTCGACCCCGGCCTGGTGCGGGTTCACGCGCCTCTTCCCATGGTGAGGAACAACCATGGCTAGTATCGAGCGATCCTGGCTTATAAATCCTTCTCGGCGAACCGCGTTGGCCCGCGTGGCGGGGCTTATGGCGGCTTCGCCCATCGCCGCGGCGGTGGCGCAGATTGACCCGAGACCTCTCGGCGAGCATCGCCGCGCGTTGAGCCTGGCCGAGATGCAGACGTCCTTCGACTTCGAGCCCGTATTCTTCGGCAA
>JANYAR010000071.1 GCA_025361185.1 Alphaproteobacteria bacterium
GGCCACGATGTCGTCGATATAGGTGAAGTCGCGCCACATCTCGCCATGATTGAACACCTTGATGGCTTCATCCGCGGCGATGGCGCGGGCGAAAAGGATGGGCGCCATATCGGGCCGCCCCCACGGCCCATAGACCGTGAAGAAGCGCAGGCCCGTGCAAGGAATGGCGTACAGATGGGCATAGGTATGGGCGAACAATTCGTCGGCCCGCTTGGTGGCCGCATAGAGCGAGTTGGGATGGTCCACCGCATCGCCCACGGCAAATGGCGTTTTGCTGTTGGCGCCATAGACCGACGAGGAACTGGCATAGACAAAATGTTTGAAGCCGGCCCGTCCTGAGCATTGAAGCGCGCGCGCCAGTTCCAGCATGACCGCCTGTCCCATCACATTGGCCGTGACATAAGCGAAGGGATTTTCCAGGGAATAGCGCACGCCCGGCTGTGCGGCCAGATGAACAATGCCGGCAATGTCGGCTGACGCCAGCGTCAGCATGGCGTCCTTGTCGGCAATGTCGGCCTTGCGGAAGGAAAAATTCTTGTGCGCGGCCAGACGCGCCAGGCGCGCATCCTTCAGGCGGACATCGTAATAGTCGCTGAGATTGTCGACGCCCAAGACGGTGTCGCCGCGCGCCAGCAGGGCGCCGCATACCGCGGCACCGATAAATCCCGCCGCACCGGTGACCAGTATTCTTGCCAAAACCCGCTCGCTCAAAAGCTTCCATAGCGAACATCGCCGGGGAGCAACTTTCGGTCAACAACCGATTTTATGTCCACAAAACGCCGCCCTGGCGCAGCAGGCCTGGCAATTCCGCGATCCCTTGCTGTCCTTCTGCTCCGGTCGATTCTACTGTCCTTCATCGCACGGTGCCGGATGCAAAAGTCACGATCCGCTTCGGTGTCGCGATGGTGCGCATGTGCCAATACGGCGCATATTCAAGAGAGGATATTGTTCGGGCGCTGCCGCGAGGGCTGCTGGGGTCTCGTGCTTGACGCATTCGGGGCTTTACAGCTAAAGCGAGCCGCTTCACGGCCGCACCTAACTTTTCCTGTCGATTGCAGACGATATTGAGCATGCCCGAACCACGACGGCTATATTGGATCAATCAGTTCGCCAGCGGCAATTTGGCGATCATGCCCGCGCCACGTTTGGACGAGCAGTTGGAAGCCACAATCATGGCGTGGAAAGATGAAGGGGCCGATATTGTCGTCTCGTTGCTCGAGCCGTTGGAAGTACCCAACCTGATCGATGCGGAGCGGGCGCTGTGCGAGGAATTCGGCGTCGAGTTCGTCTCCTTTCCGATCCGGGACAAAACAGTGCCGGACATGTCCGGCCCGTTTGCCGGCCTAGCCCGCCAGTTGGCGGACAGGATTGCGACTGGCGCGTCGGTAGCCGTTCATTGCCGGGCCGGAATTGGCCGGTCCACCGTACTGGCAGCCTGCATCTTGATCTTGTTGGGCGTCGATGGCGACGTTGCGCTGGACATGATTGCGACGGCGCGGGGCGTGGAAGTGCCCGAGACGGAAGCACAGCGTCAGTGGGTGCTGGGTTTTGCCCAGACGGCGCGGCCGTCTTCATCTCAGCGCTGACAGACCTTCTGTCCGGGCGTTCCCGATTGCAGGTCAGCCCGTGTCGGAACCGGCCTGCTGACGCTTGACGGGGGCAGGAACCAGAATGTTGGCCAGGTTGCGGGCGCTGGCATTCAATTGCACCAGGATCTGGGATATCTCGGTGGGCGAGCCATCTTTTTTCAGGTGTTGGCGCAGGGATTCCAGTTGCTCCGACAGCGCCGCGCGCATCTCATGCGCTGATTTTGTCGCGTTCGGGGGCAGTGCAAATCGCTCCAGCCTGAGATGCGCAATGCGCTGGCAGAGAAAATAGGCCGGGCCGTTTTCCTTTTCACTCGTCAGGGTGAGGGATGCCAGGGCAGAGCGGATCATGCTGCGCAACTGCTCCAGCGTGCCGATCAGTTCGGTGGATACCGCAGGCGGGTTCGCCGGTCTTGCAGACTGCCGCAAGTCGGGGAGCGAACGGTCTCTGGCGTCGGACCTGGACCGCGCGGCGCTGTTTATTGCCGCCGCCTTCAGGGTTGCCCTTGAGACGATCAATGCCGCAACAACCACCAGCAGCCCGGCAAGGAGCGGCTGCCACTCCTTCGCCCACAGCGAGGCGGCATAGAGCGTATCCTGTAAGGCGTCCACGCGATGTTGCTCCCCCCGCCAAGCCCGATCATGGCGTATCGCCGCCCAAAAAACACCGCGCTCTCGGTCAGATTGCCATGGGCCATCCCGGCCAGCCAGTCGATGTGAAAAATGATCCCCCGCATTGGGGGGACATTCGCCGCCAGCTTATGTTTACAACGACAACATAATTGTTAATCGGCCGTCAAGAAACGCATCCCTAGAATGGCCCTCACCCGCGAATCACCTGATCTGGGGAGGCGACGATGTCACTTGCAATCGTGCTGGGAGGCTGGACGGCAGCGTCGATCCTCCTCTCTCCGCTGATCGGCCGCTTTCTTGCCGGTCCGCAAAATGCTGGCAGGTACGGTCGTGAACCGTGCGAGAACGGGCTCCAATCTTCTTCTCTGACGAGTTCTCTGGTCAGGCCCTGGCATGCCGGGACCGGAAATATGCACCGGAATGTCGCAGCCCACCTTCATAGGCGTGATGCCGGTTGGCCCCCGGCGGTCCACTAACGGGCACGAGGGGGGCGGAGCGCCCCTTTGCGGCCTTCCAGGCTCGCATTTCCAACCGGTCTTGGCCCCTTTGCAGAGAATGGGTCCCAACCGCCCTGCTAAGCGCGCAAGCCCCCTGGGCGGCGGTACCGCAGATCGGGCCTAAGCTTCCTTTCAATCGCAGGTGGTAAGGCTGCCTAGCGCCTGGAGGCCGGAACAGGCCAATACCGCGCAATTTATGGTTAGCGGTGTACACTTGCAGTAAGCCCTGGCAGCAGCCCTGGAGCCCGCGCCCCGACGGGGACCGCGATAGGCCGTATACGGCTGTATCAGGATGGGCCTATTTTATCTCGCGCGCGTAACAGACATGTTGGATAATAAGCGGGTCTCGCGGGGTTAGCCTTTCGATTCATTGGTTGAATTTATAGGCGCGGCGGATGTCCGTTCGCGGCACGAGGTTTGCCTGTTGATGGTCGCGATGATGGGGAACGGGCAATGAGTCTCGACCGGGTGTCTCAAAACAATACGCCGCTAAGCGCGTCTGCCCCGCATCAGGTCAAAATCGATGCTTTTGTGCGCCGCGGTACTTTGAACGATTCGCCGTCTGTCAGAGCTCCGCGTTATCGCGCCTCGCCCTCCAGCGATCCCTCTGCCGCACCGCGCCGCTATCCCCGCTACGTCCCCGCCGCCAATGTCTCCCAGGCCCTGTTTGATTTTACCTTCATCGGGGGCGCGCAACTGGTTGTGCTCCTGCTCATCTACAGCCGCCTGGCGCTGGGTGGCCTTGCTCAGGCCGCCGCCGTTGTCGTTATCTCGGTTATCGCATCGATGGTGCTGCTCTATGGCACCGGCTGCTACCGCCGCGACGCGATTCTCAATCGTGCGACGGCGCTTTCGCGCATGCCGACGGCGCTGGCCATCTCGGGCGCAGCTTTGTTCCTGGTCCTGCATTATGGTTTTCCGCTGATCTTTCGATCCGCGCCGGTGTTCTGGAGCATCAGCCGGTGTGTGACGATCGTGCTGGTCGGCACGGGCATCTCGCTCGGTGCGGCCATTGTCAGCCGCAACATCGTACGCGTGCTGCTCCACAATGACTTCTTTCGCCGCCGGATACTCGTGGTCGGAACCGGGCAGCGGGCGCGTCATGTCGAGGATATCAGCCGTGCGCATGGCAGCCTGCAGGAAATTCATTTCGCCAGCGAAGAAGTCCTGACGCACGCTGTCCAGGCTCTCGGGAGCGAACCCAGTGCCGATGTCCCGTCCGTCAGCGAATTGGCGGAGCGCCTCAGTATCGACGAAATTGTTGTCGCGGTGGATGACCGCAGCCGTGTCGCGCTGGACAGCTTGCTCGCATGCAAGGCGCGCGGCGTGCCGGTTACGGAGTTCAGCTCGTTTGTTGAGCGCCAAACCGGCCGTGTCGAACTGGCCTGGCTCGAGCTTCCGTGGCTGATTCATACCCCCGGATTCCAGTTCCGCCTGATTGATGACGCCGTGAAGCGGCTGATGGACATCGCGCTAAGCCTGACGGCGTTGATCGTCAGTCTGCCTGTGCTGATGGTGGCCATGATCGCGATTCGGCTGGATTCGCCCGGCTCGGTCATTTACCGCCAGCAGCGCGTTACCCGCGGCGGGCGCATATTCTGGCTGTACAAGCTGCGCAGCATGCGTGCCGACGCCGAGCGCAATGGCGCCCAATGGGCCGACGCAAACGATTCGCGCATCACCAAAGTGGGCAATTTTCTGCGCCGCAGCCGGCTCGACGAAATCCCCCAGCTGGTGAATATCCTGAAGGGCGATATGTCCATTGTCGGGCCGCGTCCGGAGCGACCCTGCTTTGTCGATGAGCTGTCGCGCCAGCTGCGGCTTTACGATCTGCGCCACACCGTTCGCGCTGGATTGACCGGCTGGGCCCAGATTAATTTCCATTATGGCGCTTCGCTTGAAGATTCTCAGCGCAAGCTCGAATACGATCTTTTCTATATCAAGAACTTCAGCCTGTTGCGCGATCTGGGGATTATGCTGCAAACCCTGCGTGTGGTTTTGTGGCCCGAGGGCGTCCGCTAAAGACGCTGCTGGCCGTCGGCAGGCGGCGCCCAATATACGGCTGCATGCCTGACCACCATGTTGTATAGCGGCTGTGGCAACCAACTTCGGCACGGGGCGGTTTTGAAGATCCTCTATCATCACCGGACACGGTCCCGTGACGGTCAATCCGTCCATATCGATGAGATGATTGCCGCGCTTGAGCACGAGGGCGTGACGGTTCCCATCGTTCAGCCCCAGCGGGAAGACGCGCTCAAACCGGCGCGCAAAAAACAGGTCATACCCAAGCTGCTCTATGAGCTGCTGGAATTTGCCTATAGTGGGCTCGAATTCCTCAAGCTTGCCGCCGCGATCGTGCGCGAACGGCCTGACGCGATCTATGAGCGCGCGAATATCTATATGCTGTCCGGTGTTTGGGCCGCACGGCTATTCTCATTGCCGCTCTTGCTGGAGGTCAATGCGCCCCTGACGGAAGAGCGTGGCAAGTTTGATGGTCTGGCGATGCCATCCTTCGCGCGCTGGACCGAAGAGATGGCGTGGCGCAGTGCGAGCTATGTTCTTCCCGTCACCGCGGTGCTGGCGTCCACAATTGAACGGGCGGGTGTGCCTCCTTCGCGCATTGTCGTGACCTCCAATGGCGTGAATGTGCAGGACTTTCGCGTCGTTGCGCCAGAGATCCGGCCAAGCCTGCCGAAAAGCTTCGGTCCAGGTCCGGTGCTGGGCTTCGTGGGCTATGTTCGTGCTTGGCACGGGCTTCCTCAGGTCGTGGATCTTCTGGCCCAGGACGCGGCGCTTGCGACAGCCAATCTTCTTATTGTGGGGGACGGACCGGGGACAGCCGCCCTGGTTCAGCGGGCGCAGCAGCTTGGCGTGGCGGACAGGGTCTGGGTCGCCGGTCTGGTGGAAAGGGATGGCCTGGCCGCCTATATCAGCACCTTCGACATCGCGCTGCAGCCGGAGGTGACGTCCTATGCCAGCCCGCTCAAGCTTTTCGAATATATGGCGCTGAACCGGGCGATCATTGCGCCCGACGCCGCCAATATTCGCGAGATTCTCACCCATCAGACCGATGCCCTGTTGTTCGAACCCAACAATCCGGATTCGCTCGCAAGCACTGTTCGCAAACTTGTCGCCGATAACGCGTTGCGGGCGCGGCTTGGGGCTGGCGCCGCCGAGAAGATTCACAGGGAAGATATTACCTGGGCGCGGAACGCCCGCCGCGTGATCGCGCTGGTGCGTCAGGCGCAGGCCATGGAAAAAAAACCTTAAAGCCGGTCCAGAAGACCGCGCTGTTCTCGATCTTGCAGGGTGCAACACCGGTGCCGAACAAACCAAAGCATCTGCTTCATGTCTTCCCGACTTTCGCTGTTGGGGGATCGCAGATGCGCTTCGCGCAGCTGGTGAAGCTCCATGGCGCGCGATACCGCCACACCGTTATTGCACGCGACCAGAATTTCGACATGGCAAGCCGGCTGGCCGGATTTCCGGTTGCCTATCAAAAATTGCAATTCGACAAACACAGCCCGCTCGCGAGCTGGCGTCTTTTTCGCAAAACGCTGCGCGATGTCGGGCCGGATGTCCTTTTGACCTACAATTGGGGCGCCATGGAATGGGCCCTGGTCAACCGTGTTGGCCCGGCGATCCATCATGTCCATGTCGAAGACGGATTTGGACCGGAGGAGGCCCAGACCCAACTTCGCCGCCGCATCTGGGCCCGGCGTCTGGCTCTGGCGGGCCGCAACACGACCATCGTGTTGCCATCCCGCAATTTGGAACGGATCGCTCTTGACGTCTGGTCGCTGCCCAGGGTGCGCGTGCGCTATATGCCCAATGGCGTGAATTGCGCGCGCTTCGCCGTACCG
>JANYAR010000116.1 GCA_025361185.1 Alphaproteobacteria bacterium
GCGCCCGAAGGCGCCGTTTCCGCGTTGGGATGATGATTAGGCCAGCTTGGCCTTCCTGCGGCGCCGCATCGCGATCGTGCCGGCGAGGCCAGCGCCAAACAGTGAGAGCGTGACGGGCTCGGGTACCGATATTGCGCCGAACAGTCCGCCGGTCTCGTGATTGATGCCGTCCGTGAAGTAGAGCGTGTTGGGATCCCCATTGTTGCCACCGGTCCCGAAGCCAAGAGACCAAAGGCCGCCCGGTTCGTTGGTGCCCGTGTTTATCAGGATACTGCCAATGAATGTCCCGGTTACCTGATCGAAGGCGTTGATCTCGCTGTCGGCGAAGCTGAAATTGCCGACCAGCAGGTCGTTGGCGAACGGACCGAATCCGGATGGGGCAATCGCGACGCCCCATGGCGAGGCCAGTTCGGCGCTGATCAGCGTCTGCAACAAGTTGCCGTTCTCATCGAAGATCGCCACCGCTCCCATTCCCCCGGTGGCGGCGATCTCAGCCGCGCGCCCGGACGGGGCGTAAGTCACATAGACTTTGCCATTGATGTCCTGCACGTTGAAGGTCACCAGCCCAAGAGCGCCGATCGCAGCGGGCGTCGCAAATGCGCCAACGCCGAGACTTACTGGGGCAAACGCACTGTTGAAGACGTCAATGCCGCCGGTTCCCGCATTGTTGGCAGCATACAATTGGGTCTGGGCCTGGTTGACGGTCAGCCCGGTAAAGACTGCGCCAGCAACCGTCTGTTGGACGATGGCAGATGCGCCCGCGTTCCAGGCAGAGATGGTGCCGTTCAGGTCGCCAAAGATGAAACTGGCACGGTTGCCATTCCCGCCATTCCCCACCAGGAAGGATGTTGCGTTGGTATTGTTGACCTGGCCTGTCGGTCCTTGAGGACCGCCTGCTGTCGTTGGGATTGCGACCAAGCCGCTCGGGGGGTTGATAACTGTCTTCGTGACATTCGTGCGGCCGGTCACCGCGTAAAGCGTTGCCGAATTCGTCCCTTGGTCCGAAACCCAGAAGGGGCTGGTGGCGCTATGCGAGAACCCCCAGGGGTTGATGAGTGCCGGATCGGTGATGGTCGCAAGCCCTGGAATATTCGAAACAAGGTTGGTTTGAACATAAGGGCCGGCGTAAGCAGGCGCGGCAGCGAGAAGCAACACCGCAAGCACGGCCCCGTTTCGCCCGGACGTCGTGAGAAGAAATGACATGAAAAAGCCTCCAATTTATCAGTTTGCCCCAGCCCTAGGTGATGGTTAATGCAGCAATCATGCCAAAACGCTAAGTGTCTGTTTTATAACGAATCGTGTAGGTGTAGAAACTACAAGTGTAAGTTATCTTGACAGTTTGGATGAGAATCCCCCGGCCACTCGGCAGTATGATCAAAGCCCAACCGGTTCCAGATCCTGAATGCCGCCGCCCACCACCACTGCGACGGTCGAGGCGGTATTGTGGCCAAAGAGGAACGGCTCTATCGCCTGGCCGACAATGGGCCCCAGGCTGCCGTAGAGCAGCAGAACCCACCGCATCTTGGACCAGCCGGGATCGCCATATTATTGCGCGCAAACAAAAACGGCGCCCGAAGGCGCCGTGTCTGTATTGGGATGTTGGCGTCGCCTAAGCCAGCTTGGCCTTCTTGCGGCGGCGCATCGCGATCGTGCCGGCCAGACCGGCGCCGAACAGCGACAGCGTGATCGGTTCGGGCACATGGGTCAGGAAGCCGCGTATCTCTCCGCCCCCGACGACCGATGAGTGGATATTGAGGTAGGTTTCCCCCAACCACATCGCATTGTAGAGCGCCAATTCGGCCCCTCCTGGGTCGTGGGTCGGATCAAATGCGCCGGCTACGAAGGCCGGGTTGTAGCTCGTGGCTGCCAGCATATCGAATGTGTGGTCATAGATGCCCGATGTCACGCCACCCGGAAAGCCAGTGAAGGTTGGCGTGGTTGTGGCCACGCCAGCGGTTCCCGCAAACGGCACCGCCGTGCAACAGTGGATGTGGGAAGCCGTGACTGTGCCCAACAGACCGCTGAAGGCAACCTGCACGCGCATCGTGTTGGCGGCCAGATCGAACGTCACAAGGGCCGTACCGGTGCCCGGCGATGCATTGGGCGGGCTCTCATTCGGCCCGCTGAGTGTCGCCGAAAAATTGGCGGGTATCGCCTGGGCGTTTGAGACCAAGCCCACTGTCGCGATGGAAAGAACGGCAAGACCGATAGAGAAGGCTCTCATGTGCGGCTCCCTGAATAGGCCGTTTATCCCAGCCCTTGGCTATGGTTAATGCAGGTTTCGTGCCAGAAGGTTAAGTGCCTGTAATTCAAAGGGAGCTGTAGTCATAAAAACTACGAGTGTAATATATCTTGACAATTCATAGGGGAATCACCCGGCTGTATACAGATATTTCTGCTTGATCCGGAACAAGGCGGCCGTGCGGCTTGGCCATATTATTCGATAAAACTGTGGAGGCGCGTCATGCGGATCAATCCCATCAATACCGGTATTGCGCTGGGACTTTTTCTTGCGCTGTGGCACGCCTGCTGGGCCGGACTTGTGGCCATCGGAGCAGCGCAGCCGCTGGTCGACTTTGTGCTGTGGGCGCATTTCATGAAGTTGCCCGTACAAATCGAGCCCTTCGCCATCACGCGCGCGTTTGTTCTCGTCGGTCTGACCTTTTTCGTTGGTCTCGTCGGAGGCTGGGTTCTGGGCCTGGTCTGGAACGGCTTGCATCCCGCCAAGGAATGACAGGGATCGAACGCAGGCCCGTCAAACGGGCCTGGGATTGTCGCCCGCTGTCACCGCGTCGATCCATTGAAAATAGCCGTCGAAGCCGGCGGTAAACGGCAGCACCACGATTTCCGGTACGCTATAGGAATGCACCGCCTTGATGCGGGCGATCGCCTTTTCAAAAAGGAGCGCGCGGGTTTTGACCAGCAACAGCACTTCCGCCTCGTTCTGGGTTTTGCCTTGCCAGACGTAAAAGCTTTCGATGGGAAGAAGCTGGACGCAGGCGGCAAGTTTTTCGTCGATCAAAAGCTGCGCGATCGTCGCCGCTTCCGCGCGCGAGGGTGCGGTGGTGAGCAAGACACCGTATTGCGCAGCCAAAGTCTGCTTTGTCAGGCTCACTTTGCCGCTTGGTCCATCGGGTGCGCAGCCGCGCCGGCGCGCCGGGCAAAGGCCAGGACATGCTGCACGGTTTCCTTCAGACCCGTGGTGATCATGTCGCACTCGGTGGCCTCTATGCCGTCGAGATGGCGGGCATTGGCCCCGGCGGTTCCCCAGAACAGCGCCATCACCGGCACGTCGGGCATGTGTTTGCGCAAGCGGCGCACCTGGTAACGGGCATTCTTGAAAGTGCTGGGCTCCAGATAGGAAACACAAGTCAGCCGTACGCCGTCGCAAGATAGCTCCCCGATATTCGTGGCGGAGGTTTCGTCGGAGGATACGACGCGTGAAGTAATGCCGTATTTGCTCAGCATATCCACCAGGAGCAGGGCGGCGGCCTCGTCCAACGGCCCCCGGCCCGCCACACACAGGACCGGCGGCGACGGCACATCGCGCCAGGTTTTGGGCAGGTCGGCGCCCAGCGCCGCATCGTCCTTGCGGTCGGCGAGATTGACGATCAGGCCCTTGATGGCGTCGCGAATACGGGTCTGGCGCAAGGGATCGAGCACGCCGCGATTGACGTCGGTCTGCGCCAGCATCAGGGCGCGGGCCGCCACTTCGTCATAATAGGCCGACAGCGAATTGGCGCGCAGAAAGTCTTCGGCTTCGTCGGCGGCTTCGTCCGGATCTTCCGCCAGCATGCGCAGATACAGGCTTTCCTCGAAGCGCAACGCAGGCTGGTCGCCCAGCATGACGTCGAGGAATTTGAGGCTGTCGACATGGCGGCTGAACACGACAAAACACATGGTGAGCGGGGTGGAGAGCAAAAGCCCCATTGCTCCCCACAGCCAGGTCCAGAATACCGCCGCCACCACCACCGCGACGGCCGAAAGGCCCATGCTGCGGCCATAGAGGAACGGCTCAACCGCCTGGCCGATAATCGGTTCCAACCCGCCATACAGCAGCAGCACCCACAGCATCTTGGACCAGCCGGGGTCCACCGCCATCGCCAGGGTGAAGGGAAACAGGAAAGCCAGGGGCACGCCGAGATAGGGAACAAAGCGCAACAGCATGGACATCAGCGCCCACAATCCGGCATTGGGAATGCCGATCAGCCAAAGCCCGCCGCCGATCATCAGCCCGAAACAGGTGTTGATGCAGGTCTGCAAGAACAGATAGCGCGACAGGCGCGTGGCGGCCTCATCCAGCGCCACGGTGGTGCGTTGCATGTCGCGCGAGCCGGCGAGGCGGACAAAGCGGTCGCGAAGATCGTCCTTCTGCAGCAGGATGAAACCCACAAACACCAGCACCAGGGCAATCAGTCCCAGCGGTTCCAAGAGCGGCCCCAGCACCGTCTGGGCCACCTCCCACGGCGCAACGCTTGTGCGCTGGATCACCACCGGGATGGGTTTGATCTGGTTGGGTTCGCCGCTGCCCGTTTCTTCCACACGGTTGCCGCTGGTGACCTGCTCGGCCAGGTTTTCGACGGTTTTGCTAAACCGGGTGAGGGTGTCGTTGTGAACGGCGGTGCCCACCACCGAATGGATCTTTTGCCCCAGATTGGTCTGGTAGTGCGGCAGTTCGGCCGCCAGCTTGGCCAGTTGCGATCCCATGAAGGCGGCCAGCGACGACATCACCACCACCGCCAGCAGCAGGCTGATCAGCACCGGCACGACATTGCCCAGCCTGGTTCGTTTGAGCAGCCCCACCAGCGGCGCCAGCGCAAAGGATATCAGCACCGCAAGCGCCAGGGGCAGCAGCACGGGACGGCCGAAATACAGGCCCGCCACCGCCACGCCCGAGATCATGGTCACCATGAATTTGGGCGTCAGGGTATCGGGCTTGACGGTCACGGCGCGGTGCGGGGCAGGTTCATGCATGGCGACTCCCAGGCCAATATAACCGCTGGATACCGGTTTTGCCTTACCCCAATTTGCGGAAGAAGCAGCTTGGCGCGCCAGTGTGGCAGGCGGGACCCATCTGGTCGACCTTCAGCAGTAGAACATCGCCGTCGCAGTCGACATAGGCCTCAACCAGGCGCTGATGGTTGCCGCTGGTTTCACCCTTTTTCCAGACTTTCTGGCGCGAACGCGACCAATAGGTGACATGGCCGGTGGCCAGGGTTTCTTCCAATGTGCCCTTGGTCATCCAGGCGAACATCAGCACCTCGCCGGTTTGCTTGTTTTGGGCGATTGCCGGCACCAGTCCGTCGCCGTTGAATTTCACGGACGCGACAAAGGCGGAATGTGTCAGGATGTCGGTCACGATCTCTCTTTCAGCCGCTGCAGTCCCTGTTCGAGGTCGGCGATCAGGTCGCCTTCATCTTCCAGGCCCGCATGAATGCGCAGCACCGGCCCTTCCGCCACGAAGGCCCTGGCCGTGCGCTTGATATGCGCCGGAACGATCAGGCTTTCAAACCCGCCCCAGGAATAGCCGATACCGAAATGCTGCAACCCATCGACAAAGGCGGCAATGGCGTCTTCGGGGGCCGGCCTCAGGACCACGCCGAAGAGGCCGCAAGCGCCGGAAAAATCGCGCTTCCACAGGGCATGGCCGGGATCGCTTTCCAGACCCGGATGCAGGATGCGCGCGATCTCAGGGCGCCCCTGGAGCCAGCGGGCGAGGGTGAGGCCGGTTTGCTGATGCCGCGCCAGGCGCACAGCCAGGGTGCGCAAGCCCCGCAGTCCCAGGAAGCAGTCGTCGCCGCTGGCATAAAGCCCCAGATCGCCGTGCAGCTGGTGCAGCCGCGCGGCGTGGCTTTCATTGGCCGAGACATAGCCCAGCATCACATCGGCGTGGCCGCCGATATATTTGGTGGCGGCCTGGATGGAGAGATCCACGCTGTGTTTCAGCGGCTGAAAGAACAGCGGCGTCGCCCAGGTATTGTCCATCAGGACGGAGGCGCCCCCCTTTGCATTGTCATGCGCATGCGCCGCCTTCGTAATCGCCGCGACGTCCTGTACCTCGAAGGTCAGGGACCCGGGGCTTTCGCAGAACACGGCCTTGGTATTGGGCCTCAGATGCGGCGCGATATCGTCGCTGGGGGCGTAATAGCTCGTCTGGATGCCGAACCGTCTCAGCGTGCGGTCGCAGAATATGCGGGTGGGTTCGTAGCAACTGTCCACCATCAACAGATGATCGCCGGCGCTGCATACCGACAGAATCGCCAGCCCGATGGCCTGAACGCCGGAAGTGACGCTGACGGTGCGGTGCGCGCCTTCCAGGCTGGAGATGGCGTCCTCGAAGCTTTGGGTCGTGGGCGTGCCGCGTCGGCCGTAGGTGTAAGGCTGGGTGTTGGCTTTGATGGCCGCCAGATCGGGATAAAGAATGGTGGAGGCGCGATAGACCGGCGTGTTCACGGCGCCGAAATGGGCGTCGCTCATGCGGCCTTCGGAAACGGCGCGGGTTTCTGGTTTTTCGCTCCGGTCAGTCATGGGATTTCTGCAGGAAAGGCCGCAGCGGTTTTTCCATCATCCAGATGATGATGGCCGATGCCAGGCCGATTGCGGCGATCATAAGAAAGAATGCCGGGTGACTCATGCTTTCCCAGAATGTGCCCAGCCAGCCCTGCATCAGTCCGCCTCCCAGGAAATTGGGAAGAAAATTCACCGCGATCATCAGCGAGGCGATTCGAAGCGGTGCGACCTTTGAATAGAGCGATTGGCTGATGGGCGAGGAATAGATTTCCCCGGTGGTAATTATCACGAAATACAGCAGCAGCCACAGCCAGCTGATCTTGCCCAGGCCACCCTGCCAGGAGGCATAGGCGATCACCACATAGGAAAGCGCCAGCATCAGGCACCCATAAAGAATTTTGTACATGGAGTTGGGTTCGCGCAGGGTGCGCGCTTGCCTTGTCCACAATGCCAACAGAAATGGGGTAAAGGCGAAGATGATAAAAGGGTTGAAGGCCTGGAACCAGGTCACGGGTATCTGCCAGTCGATCAGGCCGGGGATCAGGCGGCGGTCCGTATTGGCGTCGGCGAACAAAGCGATGATGTTGCCCTGTTGCTCGTAACACGCCCACCATAGAGTTAGCGGCAGCACGATCAGCATCAAAGCTCCGACCGATTTCCACTCCTCCCGGTTGAGCGGTTTGCGTTCGGATTTGACGCGTTGCGTCAGCCCGTCCGGCGGCAGATATTTCCAGCCCAACATGTAGACGATGAGGGCGGCCAGCATGCCGACACCCGCGGCGCCAAAGCCGTAGTCCCATCCCACCGTTTCACCGAGCGTGCCAGCCACCAGCGGAGCAATGAAGGCGCCCAGATTCACGCCGACATAGAAGATCGAATAACCGCGATCACGGCGGGCATCGCCGGACGCATACAGCATGCCCACCTGCGCGGTGGTGTTGGTCTTGAACAGGCCGCCGCCGAAAATCAGCAGGGTCAGAGCGGGAAACAGCAGCGCTTCTGATGCCATCATGAAATGGCCGAAGGCCATCATCACAATGCCAATCATCGCGGTTTTGCGCTGGCCGATGACATTGTCGGCCAACCAGCCGCCCAGCAGAGGCGTCGCATAAATGAGTCCGGTATAGGTGCCATAGATCAACGACGCCAGCGGCTGGGGATTGAGCGGCCCCGCCAGAAATTCAAAGAACCCCTTGACCTGGGGGTAAAATAGAACCCCTTCGACATGGCCGGACAACAGCAGATATTTGGTGAGATACAGCACCAGCAAGGCGCGCATCCCATAGTAGGAAAATCGCTCCCACATTTCGGTGCCGAACAGGAACGTCAGGCCGCGTGGATGGCCGAACAAAGTCCGTTCTGGTGCGCTATCGGTAATGCTCATGTCCCGACCTTGCCCGTAAAGCTATGGTAACTCAACAAAGCGCTCCTCGCGGTTATAGGCCGTGAAACCCAGCCGCTGGTACAAGGGCAGGGCGCGGGGATGGTCCAGGGTGCAGGTGTTGACGGTCAGACGCTGGATCGGCTGCAGCCAGGCATTGATGCAGGTTTGATAAAGAAAGAAATATCCCAGATGCTTGCCCATGGCTTCGGGTATCAACCCGAAATAGGAGATGTTGCAGGTGCCGGCCTTGCGCAGGTCCAGTTCGGCAAGACCGGTGGGATTTCCCTCCGTATACAGAATAAATAGCAGATTGCGCGGATCATGGATCACCTCCGCCAGTGCCTCCGGCGACAATTTCTTGCGGTCCACCCAGTAATAGTCCGCCCCGATCGCGTCATAGAGATAGCGGTAGAAATGGAGCGGCGGCTTTTCGCTTCGCAGCAGCGCGACCTTGCCGCGCGGCTGGGGCGGGGGCAGGACGGCGGGCTTGGCGTTCATTTCCAGGAACGTCACCGTCATGGCAATACGGCGCTTGCCTGCCGCCACCATTAGCCGGTCTCCACCGGCGCTTCAGGCCGGCTTCCCCATTCGGTCCAGGAGCCGTCATAGAGCGCCGCTTCGCGCATGCCGATCTCGTCCAGCGCCAGCATCAAAACCGCCGCCGACAGGCCGGAACCGCAGCTGGTGACGATGGGCCGGCCCAGATCGACGGCGTCGAACGCCGCGCGCAACTGCTCCGGCGGCTTCAGGGTGCCGTCTTCGGCAATCAGTTTTCTGTAATGCACGTTCAGCGCGGCGGGCATGTGTCCGCCGCGCACGCCGGGGCGCGGTTCTGGTTCCTCCGCCTTGAAACGGGCGGCGCTACGCGCGTCCACCATTTGGGCGGTTTTGTTTTTTACAATATCCATCACGGCGGCAAAGTCGCGGATGATCGCAGGTCTGGGAATGGCGGTGAAGAATTTGGTTCTGGGCGACGCGGCGCCGGTCTGGGCGGCGCGGCCTTCACGCTTCCATTTGGGAAAGCCGCCGTCCAGCACTTTCACGTCGTCATGACCCATTGCGTTCAGCATCCACCAGGCGCGCGGCGCGGAAAAAATTCCGCTGCCGTCATAGACCACCACCGTTTCGCCGTCGCCGATGCCCAGCGCGCCCACCGCCTTGGAGAATTCACCAGGCGTGGGCATCATATGGGGCAGATCGGTGGTGTGATCGGAAATTCCATCGATGTCGAAGAACACGGCGCCGGGAATATGCCCGGCTTCGAATTCCTTCGTCGGTTCGCGCTTTTCGTCCGGCATGTACCAGGAGGCATCCACCACCCGCACCTCGCTGAGATGCGCGGCCAGCCACTCGGTGGAGACCAGATTGCTCATTCGTTCTTTTCAAATGGCACGGGGATGGGGGCGCGTTGTTGCACCAGCCAGGACGGGCAGGGCAAGCCTTTTTCGCGCAGGAAGACCGGATTGAACAGCTTGGACTGATAGCGGTTGCCATAGTCGGCGAGCACGGTGACGATGGTGTGGCCCGGGCCCATGTCTTTTGCCATGCGGATGGCCCCCGCCACATTGATGCCGGTGGAACCGCCCATGCACAGGCCTTCATGTTCCAGAAGATCGAACACGATGGGCAACGCCTCTTCGTCGGAAATTTGATAGGCATCGTCGAACGGCGCGCCTTCCAGATTGGCGGTGACGCGGCCCTGGCCGATGCCTTCGGTAATCGAACTGCCATGGCTTTCCAGCTTGCCGGTTTTGATCCAGCTAAAGATCGCCGCGCCCAGCGGATCGGCGGCGGCGATGCGAACAGCCTTGTTGCGCTCCTTCAGGGCGATGGCGACGCCTCCCAGCGTGCCGCCGCTGCCTACCGAACAGGTAAAGCCGTCGATCTTTCCACCGGTCTGTTCCCAGATCTCCGGACCGGTGCCCTCGATATGGGCCTGGCGGTTGGCGACATTGTCGAACTGGTTGGCCCAGATCGCACCGGCGGGTTCGGTCTTGGCCAGTTGGGCCGCCAGCCGCCCCGACAGCTTTACGTAATTGTTGGGGTTCTTGTACGGCATGGCCGGAACCTCGATCAGCTCCGCGCCCAGAAGGCGCAGCGCGTCCTTCTTTTCCTGGCTCTGGGTGTCGGGGATCACAATGACCGTCTTGAAGCCCAGCGCGTTGGCCACCGTCGCCAGGCCGATGCCGGTATTGCCGGCGGTGCCTTCCACGATGGTGCCGCCGGGCCGCAACGCGCCGCGCGCAATCGCGTCCTGGATGATGAAAAGCGCCGCCCGGTCCTTGACCGACTGACCGGGGTTGAGGAACTCCGCCTTGCCCAGGATTTCGCACCCCGTCGCTTCGGACGCCTGGCGCAGGCGGATCAGCGGCGTGTTGCCGATGGCCGCGATGACGTCTTTCTTGATCTGTTCTGACATGATCTGTTTTGGCATGGCGGGAACCTAGACGGCGGGCCTCAACCCTTCAAGGCTTGGAAAGCAGCCAGCGCGCGCGCGCGCCCTGCGGCCAAATCGACGATCGGGGCGGGATAATTTGGGGGCGGCTGGGGCGCCTCCCAGGGGCAATGAACGAATTTATCCGGCAAGGCCCCAAGCTCCGGAACAAAGGCGCGGACATAGTCGCCGCGGGGATCGAATTTTTTCCCCTGCACGACCGGGTTGAAGATGCGGAAAAAAGGCGCTGCATCCGCGCCGCAGCCCGCTACCCATTGCCAGTTGGCGCTGTTGCTGGCGAGATCAGCGTCCACCAGCGTGTCCCAGAACCAGCGCTGGCCCAGGAGCCAGTGAATGCCCAGATGCTTGATCAGCAAGCTGGCAGCAATCATGCGCACGCGGTTGTGCATCCATCCTGTTTGCCACAGCTGGCGCATACCGGCATCGACGATGGGAATACCGGTCAGCCCACGCGTCCAGGCGCGAAAGTCCTCATCGCTTCGCCGCCATGAAAATTTCGCAAAGCGTTTGTCCAGCGGGGCGGCGGGAAGGTCGGGGTTGTGAAACAGAAGCCCGGCGCAGAATTCCCGCCAGCCCAATTCTTTCAGAAACGTCTCGTTGCCGCGGCTGTGGCCATGGGTCTGCACGGCATGCCAGACTTGGCGCGGTGATATTTCGCCCCAATGCAGATGGGGCGACAGGCGCGAGGTGCCCGGCCGGGCCGGCAGATCGCGGGCGCCGGCGTAATCGTCTATGTCGTCCAGGAAATCATACAGGGACTGCTGGGCGCTCTTTTCTCCCGGCGTCCAGTCAAAGTCCTTGGCCCAGTTCGGCCGAGCGGGCAGCAGATTCCAGTCCTTGAGCTTGTCGGTTTTGGCGTTCAGAAGATTGAAGTTGCGCGCCGCGGGCTTTGGTTTTTCCACCGTCATGGCCCGCATCGCCTTCCAAAAAGGCGTGAAGACGCGAAAAGGCGTGCCGCTGCCGGTTTTCAATTCCCAGGGTTCATGCAGCAGGGCGCCCTTGAAGCTCTGCGCCGTGATGCCATTCTTGCCCAGATCGTCCTTGAGTATTGTGTCGCGGGCAGTTGCGAATGGCTCATAGCATCGGTTCCATGCCACCGCGTCCGCGCCGGTTTCCCGAACCAGCGCCTTGACGATTTTGGCGGCATTGCCTCGGCGCAGCACGAGTTTGCCGTTCAACGATTTGTCCAGCGACGCCAGGGAATGATGCAGCCACCAGCGCGATGCGCCGCCCCATGTCCAATCGCCCGGCGTTTCCTCATCCAGCACGAACAGGCAGATCAGCGGTTTGCCGCTCGCGGCGGCGAAGGCAAGGGCCGGATTGTCCGCCAGCCGCAAATCTTGCCGGAACCAAACGATCGCGGGCTTCATTTGCGCGCCAGCTTTAGGCATTCCTCATGGCGAAAACAGACAGTGAGATGATCGTTGACCATGCCGACAGCCTGGGCAAAGGCATAGACAATCACGGGGCCGCAAAAATTGAAGCCGCGCTGTTTCAATTCCTTGGCCAGTCCTTCGCTCATCGCGGTCTTGGCCGGCACCTTGTCGCGGCTCTTGAAGCGATTGACCTGCGGGGTGCCATCGACATGCTTCCAGATCAATTCGCGAAAGCCGCCGGGCTCCTTTTCCTCGATCTCCAGCCACAAACGGGCGCCCCGGACGGCGGCCTCGATCTTGGCGCGGCTCCTGATGATGCCCTCATTCTTGAGCAGCCGTTCGACGTCGCGCGCGCCATAGCGGGCGATCTTCTCGGGCGCGAAATCGTGGAAGGCTTTGCGGAAATTCTCTCGCTTGCGCAGGATGGTGATCCAGGACAGGCCGGCCTGAAATCCGTCCAGCACCAGTTTTTCGTAGAGCGCACGGGAGTCATGTTCCGGCACGCCCCATTCACTGTCGTGATAGGCGACATAAAGCGAGTCCTCGCCCGGCCACCAACAGCGCGTTTTCTCAGCCATCCTTCAAGCGAGCCATACCGGTTTGGTCAGCGCAACTGGAATCTGCGCCGCGGTGACATCACCATGGGCCTCCTCCATCCGGTCCAGCCGCACCAGCACAAAAGCCGTGTCCCCATGGGTGGAGATCAGCTCACCGATTTCCACCCCGCCCTTGGTCACGGGACCGGCAGCGGGAAGCGGCGCGTTCGCCGTCACGGTGAGGATGCGCTTGCGTGACGTGGCGCGGTGTTTCATCCGCGAGGTCAATTCCTGGCCGATATAGCAGCCCTTGGAGAAGGACACGCCGTTCAGTTCTTCCAGCCCCGCATCCAGGGCGAAGATTTTCTCAAACCCGAAATCACCGCCCTCCGGCACGCCCAGCGCCAGCCTGTGTTCGTGATAGCTGCGCGGTCCCGGCAGATTGGCGGGCATTTCCGCGCGCGCGCCGATGCTGCGCTTGCCCAGCGCCGCCCCCTTTGAATCAACAAGCCGCGGATCGCTAAAGGTGACGGCGCGGTCGGCATAGGATGCCGGACGGTTGTCGGGATGGCCCTGGAGTTCGGCATAGACGCCCAGTTGCGCGCGCGCCTCGATGTCTATTTTGGCGCGCAGCCGGTACATCTTCATTTTCTTCAGCAGGGCGTCGCTGGCATCGCGCGCCACATCCAGCAGCAGCGCGCCATCGCCCTCGGTGACAAAGAAGTCGAACAGGATCTTGCCCTGGGGCGACAGCAGGGCTGTGTACAATCCGGTCCCGGGGGCCAGCCCGCCAGCCACGTCATTGGTGACCAGGCCTTGCAGGAAATCGCGGGCCTGTGGCCCTGAAATGGCCAAAACAGCACGGTCGTCCAGACATGCGGGTTCCATCCCCCTCAATTAGGGCGCGCAAGCGCGGTTGCCAAGGGCGGGAGGCTGGGCTAACTGCCTTGGCCATGACGGAAAGTTTCGATCTGCTGATCCGGGGCGGAACGGTTGCCACCCCCAACGGCATTGCCCCTGCCGACGTGGGGGTCATTGACGGACGCATCGCCGCCATCGGGTCTCTTAGCACTGCCAAAGCGGCCGAGCTGTTCGATGCCAGCGGCCTGCATGTGCTGCCCGGGGTGATGGACACCCAGGTGCATTTCCGCGAACCCGGCAACAGGCACAAGGAGGATCTGGCCAGCGGCAGTCTGGCCGCGATCCTGGGTGGGGTCACTGCGGTGTTCGAGATGCCCAACACCAATCCGCCCACCACCAGCCGCGCGGCGATCGAAGACAAGCTGGCACGCGCCAAGGGACGCATGTATTGCGACCATGCTTTCTATGCGGGCGCGACGCCACAGAACATCGGGGCGCTGGCCGAGCTTGAGAAAATGCCCGGCGTGTGCGGCATCAAGGCGTTCCTGGGCTCGTCAACCGGCACGCTGCTGCTGAACAAAGAGGATGATATTCTTGCCGCGCTCAAAGCCGGCAGACGCCGCGTCGCGGTTCATTCCGAAGACGAAGACCGCATGATCGCCCGCAAGCACCTGGCGATGCGCGGCAAGCCCGAGACCCATCCGGTGTGGCGCGATGTGGAATCCGCCCGCATGTCGACCGAGCGGGTGCTGCGTCTGGCCAAACAGGCGGGGCGCCGCCTGCATGTGCTGCACATCACCACCGGTGACGAGATTCCCTTGCTGGCGGCGGCCCGCGATGTCGCGACCGCCGAAACCACGCCGCAACATCTCACGCTGTCGGCGCCGGAATGCTACGAGCGGCTGGGCACCTATGCCCAGATGAATCCGCCGATCCGCGATGAAAGCCACCGCCAGGCTTTGTGGGCGGCGGTGCGTGATGGGGTGATCGATGTGATCGGCTCCGACCATGCGCCCCACACGCGCGAGGAAAAAGACAAGACCTATCCCGACACGCCGTCGGGTATGCCGGGCGTGCAGACCTTGGCCACCATCCTTCTGGATCATGTCAACAAGGGCAACCTGACCCTGGAACGCTTCATCGACCTGACCAGCGCAGGCGCGCAACGCATCTTCGGCATCGCCGGCAAGGGGCGAATCGCGCGCGGCTATGACGCGGATTTCACCATCGTCGATATGGGACTGACCCGCACCATCGAGAACAAATGGATCGCGTCCACCTGCGGCTGGACGCCGTTTGATGGGATGAAGACCAAGGGCTGGCCGGTCGCCACCATTTTGCGTGGGGCTATCGTGATGCGGGATTTTGCCGCCACCGGCACAGCCCGGGGCGAGCCGTTGCGTTTCGTGGAAACGCTGGCACGGGCATGATCTATTTCTATCTCATCATGTCGGGCGTGGTGATGGGCCTGATCGCGGCGGTGCCTATTGGGCCGGTCAATCTGATCTGCATCCGGCGCAGCTTTGCTTTCGGCCCCCTAAACGGTTTTGTCTCCGGATTGGGCGCGGCGCTTGGCGACGGCGTATTCGCAGCTGTCATGGGGTTCGGCCTGACCTGGATCGCCCAGATGATCGAAGGTTATGCCACCATCATCGAGTTGATCGGCGGTGCGATGATGGTGTGGATGGGGTATCGCACCTTTGTGTCTCCGCCAGTGCCGCGTTGCCTGGACACCAAGGCGGACAGCGAAGGCACCAATCTGGTGCGCGCCATGGCGTCGACCTTTGCCCTGACCGTGACCAATCCGGTCACGCTGCTGTCTTTCGGTGTCATGTTTGCCGGACTGGGCGGGCTGGCCGGCGGCGCCGGCAGTTTCAACGACGCCAGCCTTGTGGTCGCCGGGGTGGTGGGCGGCTCGACCGCCTGGTGGCTGACCCTGACCGCGATCATCGGCCTGTTTCACGCAAAGATAGACGAAAAGGCCATGCGGATCATCAACCGGGCCTGTGGTGCGCTGGTCATGGGCTGCGGCCTGGCGGTGCTCATTCATCTGGCGATGAAATACATCCATTTTTTCGGTTAATTGGCGGATCCTCGCCAGATTCTGGGCGGGGCTTATTTTCGCCCCGAAGCTCAGCTTTGATGGTTTCAGGCTTGGGGTCGGTGGCGCCCTCTTGCTAGGATGGGCGACAGGCAGCCAGCCTCCCTGGACGGGGGGAGTTGAGCGGCCAAGGTTTGGGGCGTTCGGAGAGTGAAATGAAGCGTATTGCAGCTGTTTTGGCGCTGACAGTTTTGGCGTTGGGGGCGGCCGTTCCCGGCGTCGTATCCCGGGCCTGGGCGGCGGATGATCCTCTCAGCATTGATGCCAATCTCAAATATCTCGAGGACAACAAACTGAAAAAGGGCGTGATCGTGCGCCCCAGCGGATTGCAGTTCCGCATCATCCAGAACGGCTATGGCAAGCGGCCGCAAAGCACCGACACGGTCAAGGTCTATTACACTGGCACCCTGATCAACCATGTCGTCTTCGACGGCACCTCGCCGGGCCTGCCGGCCTCCCTCAAGCTCAATCAGGTGATCCCGGGCTGGATTGAGGCGCTGCAGCTGATGCGCGAAGGCGATCGCTGGCTGCTGGTGATCCCGCCCAATCTTGGCTATGGCGTACGCGGCGCGGGTGACGGCACCATCCCGCCCAACCAGACGTTGATATTCGACATCAAATTGGTGGAGACCACGGCGGCGCCCAGAAGGGGGGAGAAGGGCTATATCCCCGATCCCGGCGACAAGGACGAACAGCAATAACGTGCGCGTGATCCGCCTCTTCCAGGATCTGTGGACAGCGCGACACCTGGGCGGCGGGCGGCTGCGCATCGCGGTCGCGCTGATCACGGTGGTCGGCGCCAGCGCGCTGTTCTGGATCAGCCGCGACTATACCGTGTCGGCGCCCGAGTGGGACGGGCAGGTGCGCGGCATCGCCTACAATCCCAGCCACACCTTCACCCTGCGCCAGAACAAGAACATCCCGCCGGAGCGGATCGACCGCGACCTGGCGCAGCTTTCCAAAATCACCGGCCATATCCGCACCTATACGGTGGATGGCGGCATGGACAAGGTGCCCGAGATCGCGCGGCGTTTTGGCATGACCGTGTCGCTGGGCATCTGGATCAGTCCGGACCTGGAACTGAATGACAAAAGCATCGCGCTGGGCATCAAGACCGCCCTGGCCAACCGGCGCACCATCGACCGGGTGATCGTCGGCAACGAGACCCAGACCTTCGGCAGTGTCTCGGCCGACCAGCTCAACGTCTATATCCAGCGGGTACGCGCCAGCTTGCCCGCGCGTATCAAGGTCACCACGGCCGAGCCCTGGTCGACCTGGATGATGACGCCGGAGATCGGAAAATATGTCGATGTCGTCTTCGTCCATCTGCTGCCCTATTGGGAGAATGTGGACATCCGCGGCAGCCTGAAATCCACCGAAGGCTTCTACAATCACGTCCAGGCGGAATTTCCCGACAAGCAGATCGTGGTGGGTGAGGCGGGCTGGCCGTCGGAAGGGCGCACCCGCGGCCGCGCCGAGGCCTCGCCCGCCAATGAAGGCTGGTTCATCCGCGCTTTCGTCCAGTTCGCGCAGGAGAAGGGCTGGGACTATTACATCATGGAGGGTTATGACCAGCCCTGGAAGGATGCCGGCGAAGGCTCGGTGGGCCGCTATTGGGGTCTGTTCGACGCCAACGGCAATCCCAAATTCGCCTTTACCGGCTTGATCCGCGCGTTCCCCGAATGGCGCGGCTATGCGCTGATGGCGGCGGTACTGAGCCTGCTCCTGGGCCTGTTGGTGCTGGGGCGCATGCCACGCGTGCGCCAGACTGGCTATCTGGTGATGGGCGGCATGATCGTTCTGGTTTCCACCGGCCTTCTGGTACTGATCGATGCCACGGCGCTGGAATATGTCGATCCCACCGACATCGTCGCGCTGATCGCCATGTCGCCGCTGGTGCTGCTCGCCTGCGCGGTGATCCTGACCGAAGGAATCGAACTGGCCGCCAGCCTGTGGCGTATGGACCGAAGAGTGGTGCGGGTGGGCATTCCGGAAAAAAGCCCGCGCGTTTCCATCCATGTGCCCACTTACAACGAGCCGCCGCAGATGGTGATCGAAACGCTGAATGCCCTGGCGCATCTGGACTACGACAATTTCGAAGTCATCATCCTGGACAACAACACGCAAGATGCGGCGGTGTGGCGGCCAGTGGAAGCCCATTGCCGCATGCTGGGCCCGCGTTTCCGCTTCTTCCACTTTGATGGCCTCAAAGGCTTCAAGGGCGGGGCGCTGAACCGGGCTTTGGCGCTGACCGACCCGAGTGCCGTCTATGTCGCGGTGATCGACAGCGACTATCAGGTGCGCTCTTTCTGGCTCAGGCGCGTCATTCCCTATTTCGCCTCGCCGGGGATCGCGCTGGTGCAGGGACCGCAGGATTACCGCGACGCCGCGCAGAGCCGGTTCAAATCCATGGCCTATGAGGAATATCGCGGCTTCTTCCATATCGGCATGGTGGAGCGCAACGAACACAATGCCATCATCCAGCACGGCACCATGACCATCGTGCGCAAGGACGCGTTGGAGGAGGTCGACGGCTGGAGCGAATGGTGCATCACCGAAGATACCGAGCTGGGACTCAAACTGTTCGAGGCGGGCTATGAGGCGGCCTACGTGCCCCAAAGCATGGGCTCGGGCCTGATGCCCGACACCTTGGAAGCCTTCATGACCCAGCGCTATCGCTGGGTCTATGGCGCCATGCAGATGCTCAAGCGCCATGCAAAAGCGATTTTCGCGGGCGGCTCAGCGCTCTCCTGGCCGCAGCGCTATCAGTTCCTTTCCGGCTGGCTGCCCTGGATCGCCGACGGATTGGGCATGATGGTCACCCTGATGGCCATCGTGTGGACCGTGCTGATGTGGGTGATGCCCAGCATGATCGACGTGCCCATGCCCGCACTGTCGGCGGCGGCAATGGCGCTGTTCGCCACCAAGCTGATCAAGACCTTGCTGCTCTATCCTCCCAAGGTGGGGTCCGGCGTGCGCGGCGCCTTTGTCGCCTCGGTGGCGGGCCTGTCCTTGACCCACACCGTGGGCAAGGCGGTGTGGAGCGGCCTTTTGACATCCAAAAAGCCGTTCCTGCGTACGCCAAAATGCTCCGATCCGGCGAATTTCACGCAAGTGTTGCGGGTGGTATGGCAGGAAGCGGTGCTGCTCACCTTGCTGGTCCTGGCGATGATCTCCATGGGCTTTGACCGCGGCTTCCAGGACCCGGCGGTGAGCCTGTGGATGGTGATGCTGGGGGTGCAGAGCCTGCCGTATCTCGCCACCATGGTGACGGCGCGCATTTCGGCGCGTTCGAACCGGACGACGGGCGCGCTTCCGGCCGAAGCGACTAAGCTGCCGCAGGCGGCCTAGAACTTCCCCTTTTGTCATGGCCGGGCTTGACACGGCCATCCATGGTGCAGCGTCTCGATGGATGGCCGGCTCGGAGGCTGGCCATGACAGATGTGGGTGTGGGCTAGCAGCAGCCAAAATCCGTACTATATTATGCGCCAGTCTTGGAGGTTCGCGCCCATGATGTCATTCATCCTGTTCCTGATCGCCATGTACTGGCTGCCGACGCTGATCGCCATTGTGCGGCAGGCGCCTTCAGCGCTGGGCGTGGCGACGCTCAACTTCTTCCTTGGCTGGACTGTGGTCGGCTGGCTTCTGGCGCTGGTCTGGGCGCTTGCGGCCAATACCAGCCCGCACGTCATCGTGATCGAGAACGGCCGAGTGGTGCGCTCCTAAAGTTGCATTGCTGCATATAGGATAGTCATGAAGCGGTGCCGGGATGACTGGGATGAAGCTGGATACATTATGTGCGCTTGCGGGCGCCACGCTGGTCTGGCTGGTGGCGTTGCCCAGCCAGGCGGCCAACCAATCCCAGACTGACATTTCATTTGGTGAAAAGTCGCTCGCCGCAGTATTCGCGATTTGCCGGGTGGAGGCGCGTGCCGAGCCTCATGACGCCAATCGAACCATCTTCATTCAGACCGGCATGGGCGATGGCGGGTTCCCTGTCTCGACCGTCAATTCCAAAGCGCAAGCCTGGTTCGACTACGGCCTGAAGATGTTCCACGCCTTTTATCATGGCGATGCCAGACTGGCGTTCGACAATGCGGTGGCGGCCGATCCCCATTGCGCCATGTGCCTGTGGGGCCAGGCCCTGTCGCGCGGCCCGACGATGAATTTCGACGCGGAAGCCGATGATTTCAAATCGGGGTTGGACATGGCCAAGCGCGCCCAAGCCCAGGCGCGCACCGCGCGGGACAAGCTGCTCACGGCCGCGTTAGTGACGAGATATTCCCGGCCGCAGGATGCCGCGGCTGAGCGCGATTTTGCCGCCGCCCTGATCAAGGCCAGCGAAACAGGCCCCGCGACGCCGGATCTGCGGTTGCTCGCCAGCGAAGTCCTGCTGACGGCATGGAAGCGGGGCGATCACACCACGGCCGCGCAAGCCATTGGCCTGATCGAACCCATCCTGCACAGCGCGCCGCAAAACACCGCGGCTATTCATTACTACATCCACGCGACGGAATATGGCGGACAGCCCGCTTCGGCCTTGCCCTATGCGGAAAAGCTGGCGGCGCTCGCCCCCAATGCAAGCCATTTGATACATATGGCGGCGCACACCTTTTTCCGGGTGGGCCGTTATGAAGATGCCGCCACCATCAACGCCTCGGCGATGCGTGCGGACTCCGATCATCTGACGCAAACCAGAACCGCGGGGCCGGTGTCGGCCGCACTCTATTACGAGCACAATCTGAATTTCGGCATGGCTGGCGCGCTGATGTCCGGCGACCGGGCGGTGGCGCTCAAATTCGCCGATCACCTGCCGCGGGCCTTTCCCAACATGAATTCCGAAAAAGACGATATGAGTTACGACCAGGCGCGGCGGTTCATGATTTACGCCCGCTACGATCCGGCGCGCATGCTGGCGCTGCCGGAGCCTGCGGCCGACAGCCCGGAAACGCGCAGTTTCTATCACTATGCCCGGGGCGAGCTGTTTGCCGCGCGGGGCGATGCCAACTCACTGGCGATGGAAACGGAAAAAATCAGCGGCGACGACAGGGCGATGAAGATCGCCCGGCAGGTCCTGGTTGGCCGCCTTGCCATGCTGCAACATCGGTTCGCAGATGCGGCGGCAGCGTTCGAGCAGGCTGCGACCGAGCAGGATGGATTTCTGCCCACCGCCATGGACCCGCCGGCGTGGTGGTATCCGGTGCGCCGCAGCGCCGCCGCGGCCTGGCTAGCGGATGGCCAGTTCGCCAAAGCCGCCGAAGCGGCCCGCAAGAGCCTGGCGGCATGGCCATCGGACCCCTTGGCTTTGCTGGTCCTGTCCAGGGCCGATGATGGGCTTGGCCAGCACGAAGATGCCCGCCGCTATGACGCACAAGCCATCGGTCTTTGGATGGGCGATATTAGCAAGATGAATGTCACCGCGATTTAGTTGGCTCGGACAGCCAACAAACATTCGCGGCCACGCTACAGCCGCAGCACCGGCGGGATCAGCTTACCCGGATTGAGAATGTTCTTCGGGTCGAATGCCCGCTTCAGCGCGCGCATCGCCTCCAGCTCTTCATGGCTTTTATAGCGCGGCAACTGCGCCACCTTCATCGCCCCGATGCCATGCTCGGCGCTGATCGAGCCGCCGAATTCCTTGACGATGTCATGCACCGTCTGTTGCACCTCTTCCCATTGGGCGAGAAAGGCAGGGTCGTCGCCCGCTTGGGCCGAATTGAAATTGAAATGGATATTGCCGTCGCCCAGATGGCCGAAGCTGACGGCGCGCGCGCCCGGCACGACGGCCAGGGCGGCCGGCACTGCCTTGGCCAGGAAATCGGGAATGGCCGCCACCGGCACCGAAATATCATGCTTGATCGAGGCGCCTTCGCGCTTCTGGCCTTCGGAGATGCTTTCGCGCAGCTTCCACAGGCTCGCTGCCTGCGCCGCACTGGAGGCAACCACCGCATCGCTCGCCGTGCCGTCTTCGATGGCCTTTGCCAGACCGTCTTCGAAACCGGCTGCAACATTGGCCCCTTTGCCGCCGGTGGCTTCCATCAGCACATACCAGGGCGAGGGTGCGGCCAAGGGATCGCGCGTGCCTTCGACATGCCTAGTCACGAATTCCAGCGCGATGCGCGGCATCAGCTCGAAAGCCGACAGCATGCCGCCGGTGCGCGCCTGCATCGCGCCCAGCAGTTTCACTGCGGCAGCGGGCGAGGGTACCGCCGCGAACGCGGTGACGGCGACATCCGGCCTGGGAAACAGCCGCAAGGTTGCTGCCGTGATCACGCCCAAGGTGCCTTCGCTGCCGATGAACATCTGCTTGAGGTCATAGCCGCTATTGTCCTTGTGCAGGGCGCGCAGCATGGGCAGCACGGTGCCGTCCGCCAGCACTGCTTCCAGCCCCAGCACCAGGGCACGCGTCATGCCATAGCGCAGCACATGGGTGCCGCCCGCATTGGTGGCGATATTGCCGCCGATGGTGCAGCTGCCTTCCGAGGCCAGGCTCAAGGGAAAAAGCAATTGCTTGTCCTCGGCGGCGCGCTGCACTTCGGCCAGGGTGACACCAGCCTCGACCGTCATAGTCATTCCGCCTTGATCCAGACCGCGAAGCTTGTTCAGCCTTTGGGTGGACAGCAGCACTTCGCCCTTCAGCGGAATCTGCCCGCCCACCAGTCCGGTATTGCCGCCTTGGGTGACAACGGCAGTGCCGCTCTCGTAACAGATGCGCAGGATGGCCGAAACCTCCGCCGTGCTGGCGGGCTTGAGCAACAGCGCCGAATGGCCATGATATTTGCCGCGCCATTCTTCCAGATGCGGCGCGATCTCATTCGGATCGGTGGAGAAGCCCTTGGCGCCGACCGCATCCTTCAGCCGCCCCAGGACAGCATCAGGAATGCTCATCGCGGCGCTGCCGCCCGCCTGAGCCGGTCATTGATGGCCTCGCCGATGCCGCAATCGGGAATGGGCGACACGGCGATGTGAGAAGCGCTCTTGTCCAGTTCGCGCAGCATGGCGAAGAGATTGGCGGCGGCTTCCGTAAGGTCGCCATGCGGGCTCAGATTCAGCTTTGCGCCTGGCGCATCGCCAAAGCCCAGCAGCACTTCGCCGGATTCGATTTCGCCGGCATTCAGCCGCAGGCTGGCGCGCGGCGCGTAGTGGCTGGCCAATTGTCCCGGCGATGTGATCAGGCTTCCCGGCGCGCCCAGCGGACCGATCAGATCCTCGATCTCCTCGCGCGCAACCGCGCCAGGCCGCAGCAGCAGCGGCCGGTCGCCGTCAAAGCCGATCACGGTGGATTCGATGCCCAGGGTGGCGCTGCCGGCGTCGAGAATGAAATCCAGCTTGCCGCCCAGGCTCTCGGCGACATGGGCGGCCGTGGTGGCCGTCACCTGGCCCGAGCGGTTGGCCGAAGGCCCGGCGACGGGACGCCCCGTCGCCTTCAGCAGCGCGATGGCGGCGGGATGGGAGGGCGCACGCAGAGCGACGCTGTCCAGGCCCGCACTGACCAAAAGCGACAGCGGCGAATTCTTGCGCCGCGGCAGGACCAGGGTGAGGGCGCCGGGCCAGAATTTCTCGGCCAGCGCCTGGGCGCGCGGCGAAAATTCCACATGCGGCTTGGCCTCTTCCAGGCCTTCGACATGCACGATCAGGGGATTGAACAAAGGGCGGCCCTTGGCGGCGAAGATCGCGGCCACCGCCTGGCCATTGGTGGCGTCAGCGCCCAAGCCGTAGACAGTCTCAGTGGGGAAGGCGACAAGCCCGCCTTCGCGCAAGATACGGGCGGCTTCGGCGACACCCTTGGCGTCGGCAATGGCGGTTCTGGTCTGGAGGTCGATCATGGCGGGGCAATTTAGCGCTATTTCCTTCATTCGCAATGCGAATGAAGCAATAGCGCTAACGCCCGCCGCTAATTAGGTTTCTTGCTTTCGCGCGCCGGCTCGGCGGACGGCGTCCAGGGCGCCACGGCGGGTGGCGCTACCGGAACCGGCGCGTTGATATCGGCGCTCTGCAGGGCCTGACGCACGCGCTTCTTGACGTCCGACAGGGTGGCGACGAAGTCGTGATTTTCCACCCATACCCGCACGGTCAGGGTGGTGGAGATCGGGCCAAGGCCGTCCACCTCCACGATGGGAGCAGGCACCTTCAGCACCCGCGTCTCGCGCCCCAGGCATTCCAGAATGGCCTTCTGCACCGCGTCGATATCCTCAGTCCGGTCCACCTCGACGGTGAAATTGGTCCGTCGCCGGGATTCACGCGAGACATTGACGATGGCGCCGGAGAAAATGGTGGTGTTGGGAATGGAGACATAGGTGCCGTCATCGGTAACGATGTCGGTGCGAAACAGCCCGATCTCGCGCACCGTGCCCAGGGCATCGGCCACCTTGATCTTTTCGTAGACACGAAAGGGGCGCAGGATCAGCAGCAACACACCCGAGGCCACATTGGACAGGGTGCCCTGCAGCGCCAGGCCCACCGCCAGGCCGGCTGCGCCCAAGAGCGCGATCAGCGACGTGGTCTGCACCCCGAACTGGCTCAGCACCGCCACCACGGTGACGGCGAGGATGACGTAGCCCGCGAAGTTCGCAATCAGCGGCTTGAGGGTGTCGTCGACATAGTGACTGCGCCCGATCAGCTCCTGCACCCAGCGTCCCACCCAGCGCGCCACCAGCCAGCCCGCGATCAGGGTCAGGATGGCAATCAGAAAATTCCACACGCCATTGACCATCATCACGGTCAGGGCGGTCAGGGCGTCCTTCACGTCGCCGGGCATGGCGGCGACGGCGGGAAATGAGGGGGTGTGGAGAGCCATGTCATCAGCCTTTGATCCGCTTGGCGCAAATCCGCACGTGACAGCGCTTGACCGCGAAACGGGTTTTGGAACCTATTGCCATATGCGTTTAATCTATTGCTCCATTTTGGCGGCAATGTGTTTGCCGCTGGACGCTTATGCGGCAACCGGCGAACGCTTTATTTCCGATTGTGCGGGGAGCGTGGAAATTGCCCATGCCCGTGTGGCGCGCGTGGAGCAGGATGGCGTGCTGGTTCTGGGCGATGGCCGCAGCGCGCTGCTGGAGGGAATCCGGCTAGCGCTGGACGCCCCGCCTTCGGTGTCCGACAAGGCGCTGGCGGTTCTGCGCGCCATGGTCTTGTCCGGGACCGTCACATTCACGGCGATCGCGCCCAAATTAGACCGCTATGGCCGGGTGCGGGTGCAAGGCTTTGGCAGAGAGTGGCTGCAGACCGCGCTGCTGGAGCAGGGGCTGGCGCGGGTGGCGATTGCGCCGGATCGCAACGAGTGCTTCCCCGATCTCTATGAAGCGGAAGTGCGCGGCCGGGCCAGGCATGCCGGTATCTGGGCGCTTCAGACCTATCGGGTGCGCGCACCCCAGGACGTGCAAGACATGGCGGGTAGCTTCCAGCTGGTGGAGGGCCAGGTCGTCAATGTCGGACAGGCCGATGGACGCATGTTCATCGATCTGGGCAGCAACGGCCGGCGGATGTTTTCCGTCGTGATCGCAGCGGGCGACCGCCGCGCCTTTCGCGATTTCGACCTGGACGGGCTGACAAACCGTCACATCCGCATCCGCGGCATCGTGCAGGACTATCGCGGCCGGCCCGAGATCGCCCTCTCCAATCCGGCACAGATTGAGATGCTCGATTAGAAACACAGAGGCAAAGAAAAAGCCCGGCATCGCTGCCGGGCCTTCCTGTTGCGATAGAGGGTCGCAATAACTGATTTTTTGTCGCTTACGCGGCCTTCTTGGTCAGCATGCCTTCGACGCGCTTGACCGCGGTCGGCTCGTCGGTCTTTTCGACGGCGGCGACTTCGCGGGCCATGCGCGCCAGGGCCTTTTCATAAAGCTGGCGCTCGGAATAGGACTGTTCCGGCTGGCCACCGGCGCGGTGCAGGTCGCGCACCACTTCGGCGATGGACACCAGATCGCCGGAGTCGATCTTGGCTTCGTATTCCTGGGCACGGCGCGACCACATGGTGCGCTTGATGCGGGCACGGCCCTTGAGGGTGTTGAGGGCGCCGGCCACGACTTCGGGCGAGGACAGTTTGCGCATGCCCACGGCCTTGGCCTTGAGGGTGGGGACGCGCAGGGTCATCTTGTCCTTTTCGAACTCGATGATGAACAGCTCCAGGCGCGAGCCGGCGACTTCCTTTTCCTCGATGCCGGAAACCTTGCCGACGCCGTGGGTGGGATAGACGACGTGGTCGTTGGTCTTGAACTCGTGCTTCCTGTTCGAATTGGCCGGAATCTTCTTGGCCTGGGCAGGGGCAGCAGCGGTCTTGGCGGGGGGCGTCTTAAGGGCGGTCATCTTTTCTTCCTGATGGGACAAACAAATGGCTATCCACCGGTAGGGCGCCGGATGGCGGTATTCGTCCCGTGTCTCTGAACAGAAAGAAACCTATCACACAAATGCCGAAAAAGGAAGGGAAAACCGCGCCATCCCATTGATTTGGCGTCATTTCTTTAATCCTGCCGAAATGGCAGGCAATTCAACCATTTGTGGCGGTTGTTCTGTATGCAGAATACAGCCAGGGCGGGTAGGGGTTTTTACGACCCCGTGCCGGGCTCGGGGCTGAAGAACTTCTCGAACTTGTCCGGCACGCCCTGCATTTCCTTGGCATCCGCCGGCGCCTCGCCCTTCTGGGCAATATTGGGCCAGGTTTTGGCGTATTCGGCGTTCACGGCCAGCCATTTTTCCAGGCCCGATTCGGTATCGGCCTTGATCGCTTCGGGGGGGCATTCCGGCTCGCAGACCCCGCAATCGATGCATTCGTCGGGGCTGATCACCAGCATGTTCTCGCCCTCGTAGAAGCAGTCCACCGGGCAGACCTCGACGCAGTCCATGAACTTGCACTTGATGCAGGCTTCGGTGACGACATAGGTCATGCCAGACGCTCCAGGCGGCGAAAACGGGGCTGTGCTTACGGCGCGTCGGGCCCATAGGCAAGGGAATTGAGGCCGCAGTTATTGCGAACGAGTCTTAACTACTCCAGGACTACGTAAAGCGCTCGGGCGTCGGCGGCCGAACCCCGCCTTTGCGCCAAGCCCATCACCCGAACCGCGACGATCTTGGCGCCCATGCGCAGGGTGAGGACGTCCCCCGGCTTCAGGGCATGGCCTGGCTTGTCCACCTTCGCGCCATTGAGTCGGACACCTCCGGAGGCGATGGCGGTCTGCGCCAACAGCCGCGTGCGGCAGAAGCGGGCATGGAACAGCCATTTGTCCAGACGATTCATGGGCGACTCATCCAGGAAGGCTCATCGAATGCGCAGCGCGGCCAGACCCGCAAAAGGTGAATGAGGATCGGCCGGCGGTTCGCTTTTGCGCGGCTTGTCGGGATCGATACGGCGCCGATTTTCCTTGGCCCGGCGCCACACCGGCTGCGCTCCGGCGACGTCGACCGCGCGCCAGCCCAAGGCGCCAAGCACCTGGCGCGCTTCCTCCTTGCCGCAGCCCAGCAGGGAAACGATTTTGTTCAGCACCGTTTCACCATCGGTGCCTGAAGACAGCGCCTGTTCCAGTTCATCCTCCAGCCGCTCCAGCATGTCGAAGCGAATGGCGCGCCCCGCCATCGCGGCAAATCCGGCGGCATGCAGCCAGGCACTCTCAATCCCTTTATCCACGGCGAACGATGTCAGGCCAGGCGCGGGCGGGGCAGGGGGCGCTTCTTTCTTCGTCCACACGCCCCACAGCAAGGTGAGCAGCGCGGCCGCGTCGGGACGCAGCAGCTTGGGCAGATAAACGGTGCGCCGTCCGAACCAGACGCCGAAGGGGCGAAGGGCGCGGATCTGCGGACCAATTTTTTCCGGCAATGGCAGCGAGGCGCGATCGAGGGCCGCGAAATTCTCCGCCAGGCTGTGCGCGATGCCGCGCGCTTCTCCGGGCAAGGCACTCTGGGCGCCCGTCTTGGCATCGGCGGCGTCCCGCAGCGCCAGGAGCGGTCCCAGCCGAGCAGCGATCCGCGCTGTCAGCCAGGTTTGCAGCCGTGCTTGCAGCGCTTCGGTCTTTACATGGGCATCTGCCAGCATCTGAATGTTCGGCGCCAGCGGCGAGGAACCTGCGGCCAGGCGGGCGATAATGGCGCCGTCCCACCACAGCTTGCCGTGTTCGCTGAGGGTGATGGCGGCATCGTCCGCAGCCGCAAGGGCCATGCTGCGGGCGGCGATTTCGCTTTCCAGGCCTTTCAGCGCCGCGGCGCGCAGAGTGCGGCCATGGATTCCCCCGGCGCGCACAGCGCGCCCATTTTCATCAAGTGCACGGGGATCGGGCACAAAGCGGAATCCCTCCAGCTTGCCGATCGCTTCGCCGCCGATGGAAACCCCGCCGGTTTCGTCCAGCGTCAGGCTGGCGAATTCGTCGTCGCGCAGATGCTTCATCAGCACAGATGTGCGCCGGTCAATGAAACGCTGGGTCAGCATGTCGTGCAGCGCATCCGACAAGCGGTCTTCCACCGCGCGGGTGATGCCTTGCCAATGCGCGCCGTCGCGCGTCCAGCCCTGGCGATGGGAGGCATAGGTAAAGGTGCGGATCTGGGCCAGCCGCCCGGACAGGGTTGCGACATCGCCCTCCACGATATCGGCGCGTGCGATCTGGCGCGCCAGCCAGTCGTCGGGAATGGCATGACCGTCACCGCTGAGAAACAGGAAGATGTTTTTCACCAGCTTGACATGCTCGTCGGTAGAGAGCTTGCGGAAGTCTGGCAGTTGGCAGACGTCCCAAAGCTTCACCACAGTATCGCGGGATGAGGCGAGCGCCGAAACCTCGCCGTCTTCGGACAATATCTTCAGCGCCACCGCGTCGCTGGCGGGACGTGCCCGCGTCAATCCCTTTTCCGGCGGCGGGGCATCCAGGCTTTCGTTCAACGCGGTCAGGCTGCGAAAATCGAGAGCCGTATTGCGCCATTGCAGAACCCGCACGGGATCGTAGCGATGGGTTTCGGTCCGCTGAACCAGTTCGTCCTCGAACGGCTCGCAGTCGGCGGTGACGCCGAAGGTGCCATCATTCATGTAGCGGCCGGCGCGCCCGGCGATCTGTCCGATCTCGGCGGGCGCGAGGCTGCGCATGCGCGCGCCGTCGAACTTCTCCCGCGCGGCAAAGGCGACATGGTCGACGTCCATGTTGAGCCCCATGCCGATGGCGTCCGTCGCCACCAGGAAGTCCACATCGCCCGATTGATACAGCGCGACCTGGGCGTTGCGGGTGCGGGGGGATAGCGCACCCAGCACTACGGCCGCACCGCCGCGCTGGCGGCGAATGATCTCGGCCAAGCCATAGACATCGTCAGCGGAGAAACCCACCACCGCCGAGCGCCGGGGCAGGCGCGTGAGCTTTTTCGCGCCCGTATAGGCCAGGTCCGAAAAGCGCGCGCGGCTGACGAACCAGGTCTTGGGAATGAAACGCTGAATGATGCCGCGCATCGTGTCGCTGCCCAGCAGCATGGTCTCTTCCTGGCCGCGGGCATGCAGCAGCCGGTCGGTGAAGACATGGCCACGTTCGGGATCGGCGCAGAGCTGGATTTCATCGATCACCAGACAGGCGACCGCAATGTCCAGCGGCATCGCCTCGACGGTGCAGACATAAAAACGCGGCGCCTTGGGGACGATCTTTTCCTCGCCCGTGATCAACGCCACATCATTCGCGCCGCGCAGCCGCACGATACGGTCATAGACTTCGCGCGCCAGAAGCCGCAGCGGCAGCCCGATCATGCCGGACTTGTGCGCCAGCATGCGCTCGATGGCGAAGTAGGTCTTGCCGGTATTGGTGGGCCCCAGGACCGCCGTCACTTTGGGGGAAGGGGCGTCTGTCATGGCCATGGCTATCGGCTTTGGGCCCGCAACAACAAGGGTTTCATTGCAATGGGTCTATACGCGGCTTTCGGGTTGATCATGGGGCACGAGACGGTGCGCAACCACTTGCTGTGGATGCATAGTTACCAAATGGCACGAATAGAGAACAATACAAGCTCGAATCACTAACCAAATTAATATCTGCCTTTGTTCTCATACCTTTAGCCGGACTCGCCGGAGTCGAGACCACCATATCTAGTGGTCGACTCGACCAATCGGGCCTTGCCTGGGCTTAGCGGCCTTATTCCGTACCCTGACGAATTCCATCCCTGGCGAATTTGGCCCTAGGGCTTGAACCCCTTGGGCGTCTGGCCGTCCACTTTCACGGAATTGGCCAGGACCGCCAGCACCCCGTATTTGGTCTCGGCCCAGACCCGGACCGGAACGGCATAGTCGCGTCCCGCGACCTGGCTGGGCAGGCTGACAAACCAGGCATGGATGACGGGGAATTGTTCATTGTCCTTCAACACGCGGGGACGAAAGCCGGCGATCTGGCGGTAGCGCGCGTCGCATTGCACGCCCTTGCCCTGATACAACCCGCTGTCCAGCCGGATATCGACCTCCCTGACCTTGGTAAGTTCCACATTGTATCGGCGCCGACCGTCAAACACCGGCGCGGTCAGGGCGCAGGGATTGTCGGTCTGCGCGCCCACGCCGCTGAAAATCAGCGTTATCGCACTTAAGGGATCCAGCGTGTTTTTGGTGTCATCCGGCTTTACCTCAAAGCCGGTCGTGGAATAGGCCGGATCGGCATAAAGCCGGGGCGCCGATGCGCCCTCATAGCTCAAGGAAACTTCCTGCTTCTTGCCGGCGCGGCCGACGTAAAAACTGTCATAGAGACCGGGAATGAAATTCTTCGCGGCCAATTTTCCCGACGAGGTCGCCTGGATTTCCGATTGCCAGAAGGCGTTGACCACGCCCGAGGTCTGCAGCGTGGAGACGGTGTGATATTCCCCGCCGCGCAAACTCGCATCCATATCCATATGGCCCATGGTGATGCCCCCGGCATACAGGGTCATGGCCACCTCCAGCCGGGAGGCGGGCTGGAGGGGGGCCTCGCCGCCGGCGCCGCCAGCGGCATGGGCGGGCATAACCGGACCGGCAAACAGAAGAAGGGCGGCAAAGGCGGCTTTTTTCATACGGGACCAGGGCGGACGCGGCTTGAATGTGCCTGATTATATTGGTCCTTTTTGGGCAACTGCCAGACCCGTCCGGGGCAGGCGTATCAAAGCGCTCGACCAGGGAGGTGGTATTTTGCGGGCTGTCTTGACCGAGGGCCATGATTTGCCTATGTACCCCGCTCTTTTGCGGGGACAACCCGCTGAAATCCTTGCGAATCGTGAGAACTGCCCATGTCCCGCCGCTGCGAATTGACCGGTAAAGGCACCCAGGTTGGCCATAATGTCAGCCACGCCAACAACAAGACCAAGCGGATCTATCGTCCGAATCTGCAGACCATCGCGCTGGCCAGCGAGATTCTGGGCAACAGCTACAAGCTGCGGATTTCCATGAACGCGCTCAGATCTGTGGACCGCAATGGCGGGCTTGATCCCTTCATCCTGAAGTCCAAGGACGCCGTGCTGTCGCCCAAGGCCCTGCGCCTTAAGCGCGCGATTGCCAAGAAGGCCGCCTTAAAGGCGGCCTGACCAACCAACAAGAAGGCCGCCGCAAAGGCGGCCTAGGAATACTGACGGACTAACGCCGCTTGCGGCGGCCTGCCTGCGCGTCTTCCGCAAACAGATCGATCAACTGTTCGGTCATCGCGCCGCCCAGCTGTTCGGCATCCACGATGGTGACGGCCTTGCGATAATAACGCGTCACGTCATGGCCGATGCCGATGGCGGTGAGTTCGACGCTGGAGCGGGTCTCAATCTCCTCGATCACGCGGCGCAGATGCTGTTCCAGATAATTGCCCGCATTCACCGACAGGGTTGAATCGTCCACCGGCGCGCCGTCGGAAATCACCATCAAAATTCTGCGCTGTTCAGGGCGTGCGATCAGGCGGTTATGCGCCCAGGTCAGCGCTTCGCCGTCGATATTCTCCTTCAGCAACCCTTCGCGCATCATCAGGCCCAGATTGCGCTTGGCCCGCCGCCAGGGCTCGTCGGCGGCTTTGTAGACGATGTGGCGCAGATCGTTGAGCCGTCCGGGCTGAGGCGGCTTGCCCGCCGCCAGCCACTTTTCACGCGCCAGGCCGCCTTTCCAGGCGCGGGTGGTGAAGCCCAGGATCTCCGTCTTCACGCCGACCCGTTCCAGGGTGCGGCCCAGTATGTCAGCGCACATCGCCGCCACCATGATGGGACGCCCGCGCATGGAGCCGGAATTGTCGAGCAGCAAGGTGACACAGGTATCGCGGAAGGTGGTGTCCTTCTCGCGCTTGAAGGACAAAGGATACATCGGGTCGATGATGATGCGGGTCAGCCGCGAGGCATCGAGCATGCCTTCTTCCAGGTCATATTCCCAATGCCGGTTCTGCTGGGCCATCAGCAGGCGCTGCAGCTTGTTGGCCAGGCGCGACACCACGCCCTGCATGGATGATAATTGCTGATCCAGGAAACTGCGCAGCCGCGCCAGCTCTTCAGCTTCGCACAGATCGCCCGCCGCGATTTCCTCGTCGAATTCGGCGGTGAAGATCTTATAGCCCCACGCATCCTGGTTGGCGAAGGCGGCTTCATGGCGCTGGGGCTTGGCGCCGTCCTGGGGCTCAGTGGCGTCGGACAGCTCGTCGGATTGTTCGGAAGGCGTTTCGCCTTCAACCGGATCGCCATCCTCGCCGTCGGCGGCAGATTCGGTGGCGTCGCCGTCCTGCTTTGTGTCCTGGTCTTCGCCATCGTCATTCTCGCCTTCGGGACTTTCGCCTTGCGCCTCATCGTCCGCCGACTTGTCGCTGTCGCTCTGATCGCCCAGCGCCAGATGATTGAGCATCGCGCGGGTCAGCCGCGCAAAGGCCTTCTGGTCACGCAGCGCTTCGATCAGCTTGGCAAGATCGCCGCCGGCCTTTTCTTCAATCAGCGGCCGCCAAAGATTCACGGCTGGGGCAATGGAGGCCGGCGGCTTTTCACCGGTCAAAGCTTCGCGCACCATCAGGCCCAGAATATCGGCAAGCGGGGCCTCATCCCTGGTCTTGGCTTTGCCAAGGCCGCGATTGATCAGCCGCTGCTCCAGGCCGGACGCCAGATTGGCCGCCACGCCCTTCATCGCCAGGGCGCCGATCGCTTCCACCCGCGCTTGTTCGGCCGCCTCGAACACGGCGGCGCTTTCGGGCGAAGAGGGGCGGAACCGGCTGTTCACTTTTTCGTCGTGATAGGCCTTGCGCAAGGCATAGGCATCGCCGGTGCCGCGCACGAGGGCGATATCCTGCGGCGACAGATTGCGGTGCGGCGAGGGCAGGCGGGCCTTCATGCCCTTGAGCGAGGCTGGCTCGGAAGAGAAGGTAACTTCCAGCTCCGGCTCGGCCGCCAGCGACCGCACCGCGACGGACACGGCGCGTTTGAAGGGTTCGCTGGGACTCTCGGGTTTCACGCCACCAGGACTTTAGCAGCACTCTCCGGCAATTCCTCGCCAAAGCAGCGTTGATAGAACTCCGCCACGCTGGCGCGTTCCAACTCGTCGCACTTGTTGAGAAAGGTGAGGCGGAAAGCAAAGCCGATATCGCCGAAGATTTCGGCATTCTGCGCCCAGGTCATCACCGTGCGCGGGCTCATCACCGTGGAAAGATCGCCCGCGACAAAGGCGTTGCGGGTCATGTCGGCCAGCCGGACCATAGCCGAAATGGTCTTCTTGCCTTCGGGCGTGTTGTAGGCGGGCGCCTTGGCCAGCACGATCTCTTCTTCGGCTTCATGGGTCAGATAGTTCAGGGTGGTGACGATGCTCCAGCGGTCCATCTGGCCCTGATTGATCTGCTGGGTGCCGTGATACAGGCCCGTGGTGTCGCCAAGACCGATGGTGTTGGTGGTGGAGAACAGGCGGAATGCCGGATGGGGATGGATCACCTTGTTCTGGTCCAGCAAGGTAAGACGGCCGGAGACCTCCAGCACGCGCTGGATCACGAACATCACATCGGGACGCCCCGCGTCATATTCGTCGAACACCAGCGCCACCGGACGCTGCAGCGCCCAGGGCAGTAAGCCTTCGCGGAATTCGGTGACCTGTTGGCCGTCCTTCAGCACAATGGCGTCCTTGCCGATCAGGTCGATACGGCTGATGTGGGAATCCAGGTTGATGCGGATACAGGGCCATTTCAGCCGCGCCGCCACCTGTTCGATATGGGTGGATTTGCCGGTGCCGTGATAGCCCTGGATCATCACCCGGCGGTTGAAGGCGAACCCGGCCAGGATGGCCAATGTAGTGTCGCGGTCGAAACGATAGGCCGGATCGATCTCCGGCACATGCTCGTTGACCCTTGTGAAGGCGGGCACCTGCATCTTGGTCTTGATGCCGAATAGCGCGCCGGCGTCCACCGTCGTGTCCGGCTTGGCCGCAGGTTCCAGGGTTTCTGTATGGATGCTCATCAATTGGGTCCGCAGAGCCGCCGCGACGCCAGCACGGGCGCGAGAAGCACGCCCGCTTCAGGAAAGCAGACCCGAGGCGCGCAACACACCATAGGCCTTGATAACCTGTTTCAGCCGTTCTTCCGCGCCCCGGTCGCCGCCATTCGCGTCGGGATGAAAACGCTTCACAAGCTCCTTATACCGCGCCTTGATCTCGATCAAGGTGGCGTTGTGCGCCAGTTGCAGCGTGTCCATGGCCATGACCTGAAGCCGCGTCAAATGCCGCTCCGGACGGCGCACGGTGGTGGAGTCGCCGTCCTCTGCAAACATCGCATGGCTGTCATTCACGCCGCCCAGCGGGGTCTGGCCCATCCGGGCCCGGGCGCCGCGCTTGCCCAGCGGCCAGGTGGGACGATGGCCGGTCAGCGCCTCCTCACGGAAGCGCTGGATGTCGCCATCGTCCATGTCCTTGAAGAAATCCCAGGCCTCATTGTGGGCGCGGGCATGGGCGGCGCAATACCACAGATATTCTGACAGATTTTTGGGCGACTTGGCGACGCGGCAATTGCCCGGACCGATGCAGCCCGGCGCCTCGCACATGCGGGTTTCGGGCTCCTTCACGCGCGCTTTTCCAGGCTTGATCCGGATATCGCTCTTGAATCGCGAGGTGCGCGGTTGAACCATGGACCGATTATGGGATCGAATGGGTAAAAGACAAGAAAACGTATCGCTTGACTTTCCGCGTGCCGGAGAGAAGTTCGCATTATGAGCGTTTCCGCCTCCCTTCGGGACAAATTAACGTCTGCCTTCGTGCCGCTTCTTCTGGAGGTCCGGGACGAAAGTGCCCGTCATGCCGGCCATGCCGGCGCCACGCGCGACGATGGCAGCCAGGGCGAGACCCATTTTCACGTCAGGCTGGTATCGGAATCGTTCGTGGGGCTATCGCGGGTGGAACGCCAGCGCCGGATTTATGCCGCGTTGAAGGAAGAACTAGCCGGCCCGGTTCACGCCTTGTCGCTGGAGGCCCTTACGCCTTCTGAGGCGCAGAAGGCCGTTTGACCGGCGGCACAACGCGTAGCGCGGTGATCTGGTTGCGCTGGCGGCGCATGATCTCGAAGGTGTAACCGAAAAAAGCGAAGCGCTGGCCCACATCGGGAATCGTGGCCGATTGGGCGATGACAAGCCCCGCCACGGTGGTGGCGTTTTCTTCCGGCAGGTTCCAGTCCAGCTCGCGATTGAGATCGCGCACCGGCACGGTGCCGTCCACCAGATAGGAGCCATCGGGGCGGCGGCGCACATCGGGGCGCGTTTCCAACGCGTGCTCATCGGGAATGTTGCCGAAGATTTCCTCCAGGATATCCTCCAGCGTCACCAGGCCCTGCAGCGCGCCATACTCATCCACCACCAAGGCGAAATGGCTTTTATGTTTGCGGAACGATGCCAGCTGCTCTTCCAGCGTGGTGGTGTCGGGCACATACCAGGGCACCAGCGCCAGGGCGGCGACGTCGATAGCGTTCAGATCACCTTTGTGCTCCACCAACGCCTTCGCCAGGTGCTTGGTGGAGAGAATGCCGACGATATTCTCCGGTTCGCCCCGCCACAGCGGTATGCGGCTGTGATGGGAGGCGATGGCGGCATCCAGCAGCTCCCGCTCGGGCAGGTCGGCGTTCAGGCTGTCCATATTGGTGCGATGAAGCATGACATCGCTGACCTTGAGTTCGCGCAAATCGAGAATGCCGCCGATCATGTCGCGATGCTCGCGCTCGACATTGCCTTCCTGGTGATGCAGTTCGACTGAGCCGCGGATATCCTCATGCGCTTCCTCGGTTGTGGCTTCTTCCTCGTCGCCAACGCCGAATAGCCACAACACCCGCCAAACCATCCATTGCACCGCCACCACGACCGGCGCCAGCACGCTCACCACCAGGCGCAGCGGTACGGCGACAAACAGCGCGAAACGGTCGGTGCGGGCGATGGCCAAGGTTTTGGGCAGGACTTCGGCGAAGATCAGGATAAACACCGTCATCAAGCCGGTGGTAACGGCGACAGCGCGATGCCCCAGCCTGTCCTCCAGCGCCGAGGTCATCAACGAGGAGGCCAGGATGTTGATGAAGGTGTTGCCCAGCAAGACTGAGCCGATCAACCGCTCGCGATTTTCCACCAGGCGGTTGACGTTGGCGGCGGCCTTGGAGCCATCCTTTTCCAGCTGGTGCATGCGGCCGCGGGACACGGCGGTGAGCGCCGTTTCTGAACCGGAAAAGAAGCCCGACAACGCCAGCAGCAGGGCGATGACGACGAAGGTGGTGACGAGCATGGGTTCCACGCCTTGAGGGAAGGCGGAGGATAACCGATTTTTTAGGCGGCCAGGACCTCTTTTACCGCTTCCAGCGGCACGTCGCTGGTGACAAAGGCCTGGCCCAGTCCCCTGAGCAGGATGAAGGTCAGCTTGCCGTCCGCCACTTTCTTGTCGTGGGCCATGTGGCGGATCAGCTCGCCGGCGCTGGGGCGCGCGCCCGCGATGTCGGAAATGGTGCAAGGCAATCCGATTGCCTTCAGATGGCGGGTGAAGCGCTGCGCGTCCTGGCCGGGACACAGACCCAGCTTCACCGACAGCTGGAACGCCAGCGCCATGCCGATGGCGACTGCCTCGCCGTGAATCAACCGGTCAGAGAACCCGGTCGCCGCTTCCAGCGCGTGGCCGAATGTGTGTCCCAGATTCAGCAGGGCGCGGTCGCCGGTCTCACGCTCGTCGCGCGCCACGATGTCGGCCTTCATCCGGCAGGAATGCGCCACGGCCCTCACGTTGGCGGCCTCGTCACCCGCCAATGCGGCGGCGCCATGGACTTCGAGCCATTCGAAGAAGAGTTCATCGCCCATCGCGCCGTATTTCACCACTTCGGCATAGCCGGCCAGCAGCTCGCGTTTCGGCAAGGTCTTCAGCAGCGCCGTATCGGCGATGACGATGCGCGGCTGGTGGAACATTCCGATCAGGTTCTTGCCCTGCGCCGCGTTGATCGCGGTCTTGCCGCCGACCGAGGAATCCACCTGGGCCAGAAGCGTGGTCGGTATCTGCGCAAAGGCGACGCCGCGCTTCAGAACCCCGGCGGCAAAACCGGTCAGATCGCCGATCACCCCGCCGCCCAGCGCAATCACCAGGCCTTTGCGGTCTATTTCCATGTCCAGCAGAGCGCCCGACAATCTCTCCAGACCGGCAAAGCTTTTGCTGACTTCGCCCGGCGCCATCACGATGGCGCGCGCTTCGATTCCGGACTGACGTAGAACGTCCATCAAAGGGGCCAGGTGCAGATCCGCCACATGACTGTCGGTCACCACTGGCACGATTGCCTTTCCCCCATTTTTGGAGAGAAGGGGCTTCAGCAGCGCGCCGGCACGCGCCAGCATGCCCGTGCCGACATGGATGTCATAGGCGCGCGTCCCCAGTCCGACTGTGATCAGTTCGCTCATGACGTCCCGCATATCGCATCAGCGGCCAGGGCGGCAATGATCTTGTCCACCAGCGCGGCATGGGGTTCGTCGCCGGATTCCAGAATCATGTCGGCCAGGGCGTAGACCGGTTCGCGCAGCGCCAGAAGCCGCTCCAATGTACCGCGCATGTCGTCATTGTTCAGCAGGGGCCGGGCTTGGTCGTGTTCCTGGCGCTTTCGCACACGCCCCAGCAGGACTTCGACCGGCGCCTTCAGCCAGATCGAGAAAGTGGATGCCTTCATCGCGGTGCGGGTGAAGTCGTCCATACAGGCGCCGCCGCCTGTCGCCAGGACGTGCGGGGGGTGGCCCAGCAACCGGGCGATGACGCTGCGCTCCAGCCGGCGGAATTCGGGCTCGCCATATTTGGCGAAAACCTCGGCCACCGTCATGCCCGCCGCCGCCTCTATCTCATGATCGGCGTCGGCGAAGGGTACTTCCAGGCGCACGGCCAAGCGCTTGCCGATCGAGGTTTTTCCCGCTCCCATCATGCCCACCAGCGCCACGATCTTGGTCAGTGCCATGTCTTCCCGATACACCATTTGGGTGTGCGTGTCTTTTGCGGCTCGTCCTGCTCGCTCACAAAAGATACGCGGGGCATGTTACACCTTTTGTCCATGACTCGCCCCGCACAAGCAGCACGCTCCCGCAAAGCGGCCGGCGCGACCCATTTGATCGAGGCGTTCCTCGACATGATGAGTGCCGAGCGCGGCGCGGGCGCCAATACCTTGGCGGCCTATCGCCGCGATCTGCTGGACCTTGCCGGGTTTGTAGATTCGAAAGGGGCGGACCTGCGCCAGGTCACGCGCGAACAGTTGCGCGAATTTCTCACGGGCCTTTCCTCGTCGGGCATGGCCGCTTCCACCCAGGCGCGCAAGCTTTCGGCATTGCGCCAGTTTTTTGGCTTTCTGTATGCGGAAGGCATCCGCGCCGACGATCCCACCCAGACCATCGCAGCGCCAAGGGCCAGCCGGCCCCTGCCCAAGATTCTATCGGGTGAGGATCTGGATGCGATGCTGGCTGCGGCAGCTCAAGATATCTCGCCCGAAGGGCTCCGGCTGAGCCTGATTGTGGAGATGCTGTATGGCGGCGGCCTGCGCGTTTCAGAACTGGCGGGAATGAGTCTGGCGGCGGTGGCGGCCAAGGGGGATTTCATCCGTGTCACCGGCAAGGGGAACAAGGAGCGGTTGTCGCCGCTCAGTTCCGCCGCCCGCACCGCCCTGGATGCCTATCTGGCGGTGCGCGGCCATTTCCTCTCCCAGCATGACAAGAACAACCGCTATCTCTTTGCCTCGCGCGGGACGGAAGGCTTTCTGACCCGGCGGCGCTTTCACCAGCTGCTGAAGGCTTTGGCGGCCAAGGCCGGGATCGATCCCGCCAAGGTGTCACCGCATGTGCTGCGCCATGCCTTTGCCACCCATCTGGTGGAAGGCGGCGCCGACCTGCGCAGTGTTCAGACCCTGCTGGGCCATGCCGATATCGCCACAACCCAGATCTATACCCATGTGGCGCGGGACCATTTGAGCCGGGTGGTGCGGGCGGCCCACCCGCTGGGGAAAACCAATTCTCCCAAGAAATCCAGCTAACTATTTGGGAAATATGGGTTCTTTAGCCATTTCCTTTCCCGGGCAGCTATGCCATTTTTCCGAGTCTATCGGTGATTTGACCCATGCATTACCTGGAATTTGAACGCCCCATTGCCGAACTGGAGGGGAAAATCGTCGAGCTGAGAAAGCTCGCCGAGGAAGACCCCGCCATGGATATCGACGTCGAGGTGGCGCGGCTGCAGACCCGCGCCGGGACCCTGGTGGCCGATACCTATGCCAGGCTGACATCCTGGCAAAAGGTGCAGGTGGCGCGTCATCCCGGACGGCCGCATTTCCTGGATTACGCGCGCCGGATTTTGGAGGATTTCACGCCCCTGGCCGGGGACCGCAACTATGGCGAGGACCAGGCCGTGGTGGCGGGGCTGGCCCGGTTTCGCGGCCGCGCCGTCGCCTTCATCGGCCAGGAAAAAGGCAACGATACCCAGAGCCGGTTGAAACACAATTTCGGCATGGCCATGCCGGAAGGCTATCGCAAGGCGGTCCGCATCTTTGAGCTGGCCGATCAGTTCAGGCTTCCGGTGCTGAGCTTCTGCGACACCTCCGGCGCCTATCCCGGCGTCTCGGCCGAAGAACGCGGCCAGGCGGAAGCCATTGCCCGCTCGATCCAGGCGGGACTTTCGGTCAGGGCGCCCTTTATCGCCACCATCATCGGTGAAGGCATGTCGGGCGGCGCCATCGCCATCGCGGCCGCCAGCCGCGTCTATATGTTGGAACATTCTATCTATTCGGTGATCTCACCTGAGGGCTGCGCCTCCATCCTGTGGCGCAGCGCCGACAAGGCGCAGGAAGCCGCCAATGCGCTCAAGATCACCGCCCAGGATCTGCATCAGTTGAAAGTGATCGACGGTATCGTGCCCGAGCCGGTGGGCGGGGCGCACCGGGCGCCGTTTGAGGCGATCGATGCGGTCTCCGATCAGATCGCGGCGGGCCTGAAGGAAATGGAAGGCGTCTCCGGCGACGAGTTGCTGCGCCAGCGCCGCGCCAAGTTTCTGGTGATGGGGCGAAACCTGTAAGACGCGCGAAAGCGCGGCTTCGATTTGATCCGTCGCTAGATCTTGAGCGACAGCGAAAGACGCGTAGCACGACAATCAAATCGAAGGTTTCGCGCGCCCGAGCGAGGGGCCGGGGAAGCCGTCAGTACAACTGCCAAAACAAAAAGGCCCGGCTTAAAGCCGGGCCTTTTGCTTTCAGATCGTGAAATCAGCGCGCCATCGCCAGGCTGCCGTTCGGCACCCAGCCCTTGTTGTCGACTTCGTCGGTGACTTCCCTCCAGGCGCCATCGGTATTGCCGGTGGGATACAGGATCATGCCGGGATCCAGGGTCCGCACCACCTTGCCCTTTACGTCGGGGGTGGCGCGCATCACGCCGGGACGCGACATGGTCACGGTGCGCTGCGGTGCATCGGCCTTGGCGTCGGTGGACAGGCCGCCCATGTCGCTCACCAGTTTGCTGTAGGCGTCGATGTAAGCCAGGGTTACCACCTGGCCGATGGCGCTGTTCTGGTAACTGGACACACCGGCTGCGCCAAAGGCGCCGACGCCAAAGCCGCCCAAACCGCCGCCGAACCCAACATCGGTCTTGGAACCATGGCCTTCCGCCATCGCCTGCTGCTCGCTGGTGCGCACATTGGTGACGGTCAGGAGCACATCCGCCGTCTTGGACGAGATATTGATATTGGCGACAATCGCGCCGGCAAAGCCGCCCATGAAACCACCCAACAGTCCGCCGACATTGGTGCCGCCGGCATTGCCGTTCTTGGAAACGACGTCAGGTACCAGGATATAGTCCGCGGCCTTCACCTGTCCGCCGCCGATATTGGAGCCGCCCTGCAGGGCGCCGCCGGCCGCCAATGCGCGTTCCTGCTGCGCCATTTCAAAACCCTTGCCGCGATCCACCAGGGTGAAGCAGCCGGACTGGCGCACAAACAGCTTGAGCAGCAAGTCGGGCGACTCCAGATTAAGCGCGGTCCACCAGTTGTTCTGCGGCTCGCGCACCGCCAGGGTGCCGATCTTGCGGGGGCACATGGGAATCTGGGCCTGCTTCTCGGCTTTCTTCTCGTCGATGGAAGCCGCAAAGACCGGCGCCACCGGCAGCGCCAAGGCGAAGAGAGACAAGGCGGCCGTCGTGGTGACGAATTTTCCCAAGCGCATGGTAAACCCCTTCGATTTTCTCGGGCGATTTTCTCCGGCCGGAGCGGCAAACCATGTCCGGTCCAGACGAATTCAACCCCTGCCGCGGACATGGGCCCGCGCGCCCGAACAGATTAGCCCAAGGTGAAAAATCTGCAAGTTCGCCGCGCTGCGGGAACCGATCGATTTGAGTGACAAACGCCCTAGCCGTAAGTGAAGGACCGGGAAGGATTATTCCTTCGCTGCGACAGCCGCCGGCAGGATTACTCCCACCAGCCTTTGGATTTGAACCACCACAGCGGCAGCAATGCGCTGACAATGATCAATACCAGGCCATAGGGATAGCCATACAGCCAGCCCAGCTCGGGCATGAAGTGGAAATTCATGCCATAGATGCCGGCCACCAGCACCGGGGGAATGCCCACCACCGAGGCGATGGTCAGAACCTTGAACAGGTCATTCTGCTCGGTGGAAATAAATCCCAAGTCTGCGTCCAGCAGAAATTGCAGCTTGTCGATGAGGTGGACTTCATATTCGTTCAGCGACTGGACGTCGGCGCCCGCCATTTTCAGCCGCGCCTTGATGGACGCATCCATCCAGCCGTCGCCGTGTTCGGCGACATAGGGGATGGCGCGCTGCAAGACCAGCAGCATGTCGCGGATGTAGGAAAGGCGCTCGCCCATGTCGCCAAGCTCCACCAGGGTCTCGCGCAGCATGCGGTTCATCTGGGCGACCTTGTTGGCCTTCGGGTCCTGCATGTTCTTGTGAAAGATGCGGTGGGAGATTCTCAGCGCCTCGGCCCTGAGCTCCTCCAGCCGGTCGGCGGCGTAATCGATCATGGCTTCCAGGATGACCAGGAAGATGTCCGGGGCGCCGCGTTCACGGCGTTTCACCCGAGCGGTGATGGCGTCGAAAGTGTTGAGCTGGGAAAACCGCACCGTCACCAGCAGATCCCGGGTCAGGACAAAGCCGATCGGCGAGGTCACATCTTCGCCGCCATTCCTGTTGTGGGGCGTGAGCGGCACCGAGATGGTAAGTGTCCCGTCCTCATATTGCAGGCGGCTGGAGAATTCGATTTCCTCCAACTGCTCGCGCGGCGGAATGTCGATTGCGTAGTCGGTGCAGGCCTGGCCGATCTCGGCGTTGGTCGGATTGTAAAGGTCAACCCAGACCGTCCTGCCGCCGGATTGATGTTCAGTCAGCACGCAAACCTCCTATTGGCGCGGTCACGCGTGAAGATTTGAGCAGGTGGGTCAGCTCAGCGCCCCATGGCAGTGCTTGAATTTGCGCCCCGACCCGCACGGGCAAGGCGCATTGCGCTGGACCTTGTCCCAGGTCCTGGGATTGTTGGGGTCCACCACCGGAACATCCGGCCACAGGCCCGGCTGTTCCATTTCGTTTTCGCCGGTGAGCGGATTGATGTGGGAGGCGTGCATCGCGGGCAGGGGGGTCTGTTCCAGCGGCGGCTGCGGCCCGGTGGATATCTGCACATGCATCAACTGGCGCACCACTTCGCTGCGCAGCTTGGCCAGCAGTGTCTGGAACAACTCGAATGCGTCGCCCTTATACTCGTTCAGCGGATCGCGCTGGCCATAGCCGCGCAGGCCCACATATTGGCGCAAGTGATCCAGGTCCACGATATGCTCGCGCCAGTGATGGTCCAGCGTCTGCAGCAGGATCGCCTTTTCGACATAGCGCATCACGTCGGTGCCGTATTCGGCGGTACGGGCGGCGGCGCGGGCTTCCACCGCCTTGAGGATGCGCTCGCGCACTTCCTCGTCGGCGATGCCTTCTTCCTTGGTCCAGTCCACCACCGGCAGCTCGACGCCGAAGATGCCCCGGACTTCCTCCTGCAGGCCTACCGCGTTCCATTGCTCGGCATAGGCTTTTTCGGGGATGTGGCGTTCCACCAGCGTCTCCACCACTTCCTCGCGGAAGTCGCTGATCTGGTCGGAAACGTCTTCCGACGACATGATCTCGCGGCGCTGCTCGAAGATCACCCGGCGCTGGTCGTTCAGCACATCGTCATACTTCAGGATGTTCTTGCGAATCTCGAAGTTGCGCGCCTCGACCTTCTGCTGCGCTTTCTCCAGCGCCTTGTTCACCCAGGGATGGGTAATGGCTTCGCCCGGCTCCAGCCCCAGCTTGGTGAGGATGCCGTCCATCCGCTCAGACCCGAAAATGCGCATCAGATCGTCCTGCAGCGACAGGAAGAATTTGGATGCGCCGGGGTCGCCCTGGCGGCCTGAGCGGCCGCGCAGCTGGTTGTCGATGCGGCGGCTTTCATGCCGCTCGGTGCCGATCATGTAGAGGCCGCCGGCCGCCAGCGCCGTCTGCTTGTTGGCGGCGACTTCGGCGCGGATGGCGTCGGCCTGGACGGCGCGTTCCGCCTCGTCGGTGACGGCGGCCAGTTCCGCCTTGATGCGCATATCGGCATTGCCGCCCAGCTGGATGTCGGTGCCACGGCCCGCCATGTTGGTGGCGATGGTGACCGCACCCGTCACGCCGGCCTGGGATACGATGAAGGCTTCCTGCTCGTGATAGCGGGCATTGAGCACATTGTGCTGGATCTTGCGCTTCTTGAGCAGTTCCGACAGTTCTTCGGACTTCTCGATCGAGGTGGTGCCCACCAGCACGGGCTGGCCTTTGGCGCGGCACTCCATGATCAGCGTGATGATGGCGTCGTTCTTCTCGCCCGCCGTGCGATAGACCTCGTCGTCGGCATCCTTGCGCGCCACCGCCACGTTGGTGGGAATTTCCAGCACATCCAGCTTGTAGATGTCCATGAACTCGGCGGCTTCGGTCAGCGCCGTGCCGGTCATGCCCGCCAGCTTGTCGTAGAGACGGAAGTAGTTCTGGAAGGTGATCGAGGCCAGGGTCACATTTTCCGGCTGGACCTGCACTTGCTCCTTGGCTTCCAGCGCCTGATGCAGGCCTTCCGAATAGCGGCGCCCCTCCATCATGCGGCCGGTGAACTCGTCGATGATGATCACCTGGTTATTCTTGACGATATAGTCCTTGTCCTTGTGGAACAGCAGATGCGCCTTCAGCGCCTGGTTCACATGATGGACCACCGAGATGTTCTCGGTGTCGTAGAGATCGCCGCTCTCCAGCAGGCCCGCCGCCTTGAGCAATTCGCCCATATGTTCGTTGCCGGTCTCGGTCAGTGACACCTGGCGGGATTTTTCGTCCAGGTCGTAATCGCCTTTGTCCTGGATCACCTCTTCGACAAGGTTGCCGTCCTTGTCCTTCACCGTTTTGCCGGTCTTGACCTTATGCGGCGCCACGAGTTGCGGCATCATGGCATCGACCGACACGTACATCCCGGTCTGATCCTCCGTGGGACCGGAGATGATCAGCGGCGTGCGCGCCTCGTCGATCAGGATGGAGTCCACCTCGTCCACGATGGCATAGGCGTGGCCGCGCTGGGCCATGGCGTCCAGCGCGTATTTCATATTGTCGCGCAGATAGTCGAAGCCGAACTCGTTGTTGGTGCCATAGGTGATGTCGGCGGCGTAGTTGGCCTTGCGCTCGGCATCATCCAGGCCATGAACGATGACCCCCACGCTCATGCCCAGAAAACGGTAGATCTGCCCCATCCATTCGCTGTCGCGGCGGGCGAGATAGTCGTTGACTGTCACCACATGCACGCCGTCGCCGGCCAGGGCGTTGAGATAACAGGGCAGGGTGGCGACCAGGGTCTTGCCTTCGCCGGTCTTCATTTCGGCGATATTGCCCCGGTGCAGGACGATGCCGCCGACCAGCTGGACGTCGAAATGGCGCTGGCCCAGGGTACGCTTGGCGGCCTCGCGCACCACCGCGAAGGCTTCCGGCAGCAGGTCGTCCAGGGTCTCGCCCTGTTCCAGCCGCTCGCGGAAGGCGGGCGTCATAGCCGCCAGTTCGGTGTCCGACATGGCCGCAAAACGCGGCTCCAAGGCATTGATCTTGGAAACCGCGCCCCACAGGGGCTTGACCTTGCGGTCATTGGCCGAACCGAAAAGCGATTTGGCGAGCGAACCCAGCATGAAATCCTCTACATCCGGCCGGAACGGGGGGCCAAAGCGGCCGAAGGCCAAAAAAAGTGACCGCCAAATCGGCATGGCGGCCGCGCGGGAGACATAAGAACGCGCTAGGCTCTTGTCAAACCGGGGATTTTTAACACTATCCCGCCGGAAATCGGGGGAAAGATGGCCAAAAGCACCAAACCAACCGGGAAAGCCGCAGCAGCGCACGCCGTGTCGCCGCTGGCTCCCAAGACTTTCCCCAAGCTGCCACCCCTGGCGGGGGTCCGGCTGGCCACGGTAGCGGCCGGGGTACGTTATCAGCAGCGTACCGACGTGCTGCTGGCCCTGCTGGCGCCAGGGACCCAGGTGGCCGGTGTATTCACCAATTCCAAGACGGCCTCGGCCCCGGTCCTGTGGTGCCGCGACAAGCTGAAAGGCCGCGAGGCCCGGGTCTTGGTGGTCAACAGCGGCAACGCCAACGCCTTTACAGGCAGGGCCGGTCAAGAAGGGGTGCAGGAGATCGCGGGCGAGGCCGCCGCCGTGGCGCGGTGCCGTCCTGACGAAGTCTTCCTGGCCTCGACGGGGGTGATCGGCGAACCGCTGCCAACGCAGAAGATCACCAAGGTGCTGGCCGGACTGGCGCTACAGGGCGCTCCCGGCAACTGGCGTGCCGCCGCCGACGCCATCATGACCACCGACACCTATCCCAAGGCCGCCACCGCCACCGCCTTGATCGATGGCGTCAAGGTGAGCATCAACGGCATCGCCAAGGGCTCGGGCATGATCGCCCCCGACATGGCGACGATGCTGAGCTTTGTCTTCACCGATGCAAACTTGCCCGCCAGCGTGCTGCAGGAATGCTTGAGCGCAGGTGTTGGGCCGTCTTTCAATTCCATCACGGTGGACAGCGACACCTCGACCAGCGACACGCTGATGCTGTTCGCCACGGGCAAAGGCGGCAAGCACACCGCGATCGCCAAGGCGAGCGATAACAAGCTAAAAGATTTTCGCCGCGCCCTCGATGCGGTGCTGCTGGATCTGGCGTTGCAGGTGGTCAAGGATGGGGAGGGCGCACAAAAACTGATCCGCATTGACGTCACGGGCGCGCAAAGCGACACCGCTGCCAAGCGCATCGGGCTTTCCATCGCCAATTCGCCGCTGGTCAAGACGGCGATTGGCGGCAACGACGCAAACTGGGGCCGCATTGTGATGGCGGTGGGAAAGAGCGGCGAGGCCGCCGACCGCGACAGATTGAAAATTTCCTTCGGCGGTCATGTCGTGGCTGAGCATGGCATGCGCGCCGCCAAATACAGCGAAGCCGCGGCCACCAAGGCTGTAGCGGGCCGCAGCGTCGAAATCGCGGTGGAGCTGGGGCTGGGCAAGGGCGCGGCGCGGGTTTGGACTTGCGATCTCACCCACGGCTATATCGACATCAACGGGTCTTATAGAAGCTGAATGTAAGTCTCGAGCGCGTTCGGCCGGCGAAAGGTCCACTGGACCTTTCGCTAATCGGCCTCACTTCGCAGCGCGGTCCGGCTGCTCGCTTGGGCTCGCGGCGTTCGTCGCTCGAAATGGTCCACCGGACCATTTCGTTCGCCTTGGCGAACCGCTCCTCACCCCTCAGCACACACCAGCTTTCTCCCCCCGCGAGCGGAGCGATGAGCGGGCGGGGTGAGCGCGGCGCCCAAGCCGCGCGAACGCGCAGCGAAGGTGAGTACCGACAGCGTACGAACGCGGAGCCGACCTGAGCTGTGTCAGACGGGGGATTAGATTAAAGCAGCATCCAGACTGATCTCGCATTTCAGGAGCTTGGACACCGGGCAGCCTTTCTCGGCCTTGCCCGCCAACTCCTGGAACTTGGCATCGTCAAGGCCGGGAATTTTGGCCCGCAAGGTGAGATGCGACTTGGTGATGGTAAAGCCATCGTCCTTTTTTTCCAGCGTGATCTCGGCCTTGGTGTTCATCTCGGTAGCGGTGAATCCGGCTTCCCCCAGGATCAGCGAAAGCGCCATGGTGAAACAGCCCGAATGGGCGGCGCCGATCAACTCTTCGGGGTTGGTGCCGGGCTGGCCTTCGAAACGGGCGGCGAAGCCGTAAGGATATTCTTTCAGCGCGCCGCTCTTGGTGGAAATAGCCCCCTTGCCGTCCTTGAGGCCGCCCTGCCATTTTGCCGTGCCGTATGTCGTCATCTGTTTCTCCCATCTTGTCTTGTCCCAAAAAGGGGCAATTCCGAACAATTTTAACCCATGCTATGCAGAGCTCTTAACTTCACCTTAGTGCCGTAACGCGAATATGAACAAACCGCAGCCTTTAATCCTTGTCGTTGCGGTCGCATTGGTCGATCCTGACGGCCGTGTGTTGATCGCACAACGTCCCGAAGGCAAAAGCATGGCGGGGTTATGGGAATTTCCAGGCGGCAAGATCGAGACGGGCGAACGTCCCGAAGATGCGCTGATCCGCGAACTGGCGGAAGAGCTGGATATCGCGGTGAAAGAAGCGTGCCTGGCGCCGTTCACCTTCGCTTCGCACGGCTATGGCGATTTTCATCTGTTGATGCCGCTTTTTGTCTGCCGCCGCTGGGAAGGCGAGCCCAAGGCGCGCCATCATGCGGCCCTCAAATGGGTAAGGCCCAAGGACTTGGCGCAATATCCCATGCCGGCGGCCGACTTGCCGCTCATTCCCATGCTGCGAGATCTCTTATGAAGAACTTCCTTCGCAATAAAAGCGGCGCCACCGCCATCGAATATGGGATGATCGCCGGCCTGATCGCGATGGCGGTTATCACCGTCGTCGGCACGGTGGGCACCACCCTCTCTTCCACCCTTTACGCGGCTATAGCCACAGCCCCGTAATCACCTTTTGAGTGGATGCTCCGCGGTGCCCAATGCCTCGGCCAGCCGGGTTTTGGCGCTGCCGGGCCTTAGCGGCTGTTGCTGGCTTTGATGCGGCGCCCAGCCGGTGAGGTACAGGGTTTCGAACCGCGCCCGAAGCTTTGCGTTTTCACTATAGTGTTCGCCATAGTGGGCGAGCAAGGCGGCCAGCGTATCGCGGCGCAGGAACTGTCTGCTGCGTTCGCTCATGACATTGGTGAGGCCGTGGAGGCGCAGGTCGCGGACGAGCGCGAAGAAATCACGATACAGCACCGTCAGCCGTTCGACATCGGCGACCGGTAGTGCAAAGCCCCCACGTTGCAAGAGCGCACCCAGATCGCGCACATCGGCGAAAGGCGACACGCGCGGGCTGATACCGCCGCGCGTGAGGTCTTCCGCATGGGCAAAGGCCTCGCGCAATTCGCCCAAGGTGCCGCCACCCAGAAGCGCGCCCAGAAACAGGCCATCGGGTTTCAGCAGGCGCCGGATCTGAATCAGCGCACCGGGCAGGTCGTTGATCCATTGCAGGGAAAACAGACTGACCGTCAGATCGAACGGGCCTTGTTCCGAAGACCCTGGCGCCGCCAGGACTTCGCGCGCATCGAAATCGGCGCAGACCCACGTCTGCGCGAAGGGTGCGACCTCCTCAGGCACGACGCTGCCAATCCACAGCCCATGTTCGAACTTGCGGGTCACGGCCTGCAGGCGATCGGCCAGGCCTTCCGCCGCCGCCTGGACCAGGAAAGGCTCGCCCGCAAGCCGCACCGCGCGATCGCGCGCGCGCAGGACGGCCGAAAAATCAAAAAGGGGCGGGCGCCCCTTAGAGTTTGGTAAGTCGGGCATTGGCGCTAGATTAGCTTCCATGATCGCAAATGTCGCCAAAGCGGTTCTGGATCTGCTGTTTCCACCGCACTGTATCGGCTGCCATGCGCAAGTCGCGCAAGCCGGATTTTGCGCCCAATGCTGGAGCGGGATCGGCTTTCTGGACGGTCCGGGATGCGCCTGCTGCGGATTGCCTTTTGCGGTTGGCTTGGAGGGCAGCAATCTGTGCGCGGCCTGCCTGACAAAACCGCCGGCCTTCGATGCCGCCCGCGCCATATTCGCCTATGACGAGAAAAGCCGGGGCGCCGTCCTGGCGCTGAAGCATGCCGACCGCCTCGATCTGGTTCCTGGCTTTGCACGCTGGCTCGGCCGCAGCGGCCGCACTGTTTTGGAGGGATGCGATCTGGTGATCCCGGTGCCGCTGCACCCTGTGCGGCTCTGGCGCCGCCGCTACAACCAGTCCGCCGAGCTGGCACGGCGCGGTGCTGTCCTAAATGACAGTCAAGAAGCGATTGGGGTGGCCATATCAGCTTGCAGACAAATGCCCATAGGTCGTGCCACAACGATGGACCCGACATGCCCCAGACGCTCCGATGTAAACATCCTCGAAGTAAGCCCCGATGAGGATGGAGACGTGTAGCTATTGTGCGGAGCGGACAAACTCAGCAGGAGGTGAGTATGTGTGCGAACCGCTTTCAGATGCCAACGACCACGCTTTTGCCGATTGAAGTGCTGATCTGGCCAAATGCGCAAAACGGCTTCTCAGAATTTTCGCTATTAGTGGCGAGTTGAAGCTCGCAGTGGCCCAAACACCCTTATTTTTAGTTTCCAGGCGCTAAATTTTATTGTCGCCTGAAGTAAAGTGCTTGGAGTCTGAAGTCAAAACCTCAGATTCTTCGGAGCGGG
>JANYAR010000081.1 GCA_025361185.1 Alphaproteobacteria bacterium
GCCTTCGGAGCGAGCAGCGCAGTCTCCATGGCGACGGCGTAGGGATGCGCCGGAATATCATCCGGCAAGATGAGCACCGGTGTCTGGCATTTGCGGACGAAATCGCGCGTCACGGTGAATACGAAATCCGGGTTGGTGCGATACATACGGGTGAGATATTTCTCGATCATATTCATTGAGATATCTGGCCGGCGCTTAACCAGGTCCGGACCCCAGCCCTTCATATTGGTGTCGTAATAGTAAGTGGGTAGCTCAGGCCGGAAGCCGCTGGGCTGGGCTATGACAGCGGCGACGACACGATCAGGCGCGCGCTTCAGGAGATTCCAGATAAATGGGCCACCAATGCAGAAGCCCATCACCATGAATTTGTTGATACCCAAATGATCCATCACGGCGAGCTGATCATCGGCGTGTGCATCCCATGGCCGGTCGAAGTCCAGCGGGCCAGATGACAGGCCCGCGTTGGAGTTGCGTAGGTCTGCCGCGATGCAACGATACTCTCCCTGAAACTCACTGATCGCGTCAAAAGGCCCGGTGCGCAGGCCGGAAATTGCCGAGTTCAGTCCCCCGCCGGAAATAAGCAACAAAGGAAAACCGGAGCCGTGTTCCTCAAAATGGATGCGGACAGGCCCCTTTTCCACGAATAACATCGCGGGGTCCGCCTGCTGGCTTTGCTGCGCCGATGCACCAGGCGCTGTGGCTATCGCGGCCGCGGCGGCTCCCGTTGCCAGAAGATTTCGTCTGAATTGGTCAATCATTGACGTTCTCCTCCATCTTTCTTCTGATCATTGTGCAGCTCTTAACTCCGTCGATTCATCGCCTTCACGGCAAAACGGTCACGCCTTGCTCCATAGGCCGGTTTTAATGTCGAACTTCACTTTGCCGGCAGCCCGCATTCGCATCAAAAGGTCTTGCAGGGGGTCGGCGCTCTTGCTGCTTGGATCGAGCAGCTTCTGAAGTGAATAGATGGCACGAGGTTTGTCCAGCGCGGCCAGGACATCTTCTTCTTTTGTCATGATCAATACTCTTTCATCCCCTCGCTCAGATCTCCGCTTTGCGCCAAAAGCGAACATTCGTCAGCCCCAATAGTGCCCGGCTTTGGGCTTGTGGATTTCCATCGGAGGGTCCTCGGTCAGGGGTGGGGTGTCGCACACCGCGCGTTCAGGCGCGCGCCGTGCGGGACTTCTGGCGGAGCCGTTCGTCCACCTGTAGCACCAGGTCGGCGATGGGGAAGGCCGCAGCGACGCAGGCCCACACCACTGCCTCGGCCGCCGCTTCGGGCAGCTGGAAGAAGACCGTGATCGCTCGCACCTCCAGGAAAATCAGGGCGCAGGCAAAGCTGCGGATCATCCATTGCCGGTGCTGCTGCATCCGCTTGGTGCGGATCATGATTAGCGCCATGGTGGTGGCGAAAACCCAGATGGCGGCGTCCATCACCGTGGCGATGGTGAAGCTGTGGGAAAACGTGCCCATCTTTTCCTCGAACCGCTGGATGTAGATGCCCAGCGGCGCGCCGATGTAGCAGCCGGCGATGTAGAGATAGCCGAAGGTCTTGTGCACCGTCAGGTATTTGCGCCGCAGCCGTTCGGAGAACTGGAACGGCCCCAGGAAGAGGGCGAAGGCGGCAGCCAGGCCATGCGGCAGCAGCCACATCTGGAAGGGTGCGATGTGCGCCCATTCTGGGTTGGATTTGTCAAAAAGGAAGCTCTCGTTGGTGACGAGGACATAGGCATACATCACGCCGATCAGGGCAAAGAGCGCGGTCTTGGCGCTGAAAGAGAAGAACGGCTTCGGCGCGCCGGAGGACAATTCCATGGTCATGACAATTTCCTTTGGTTCAAATGCGGCCTGTGGAATATTGCTGCAGTTCGGATTTTGGGGTGAGGTCGAGTTGGGCGGCGCGGGCGAAGTGCGCCGAGAAAGGCGGCGGCATGGCCGCACAGCGGCGGGTCGCCCCGCGCTTCCTCCATGGCGAGGCGATAGCCAGCCCGGCGGTATCGGGCATCGCTGATGCCTGGCTTTCCACCCCTTCCATTTCTTCAGACACCCCGGCCCCACGGCCTTATTTTGGGCCATTGAGCCAGATGAGAACTTTGCTGGCAACATGGGTAGGATTTCGGACGGAATGGGGCGTATTTCAGCGCTTTAGGCAGCGTCCCGACCCCGCGGGGCGCGCCCGTCCGGTCAGCGCACCGGCGCAAAACAGAAGCCCGGAAAGTGACGGTCCGAATGTCCGCTTTGGGTCAAAAGCGGTCATTCGTCCCCGATCAATACAATATCCGCAGTGCGGTAATAGCGGACATTCGGACCCACAAATTGCACCGGGCCAGCCAGGACGTCCCACATTGGAAGAATGCCGCGTACTGGCCTAGCGGCATAACTGGGCACTTTGCTTGAAGCGGCCCCGGCTGGATATGGTCGCGGCTATGCAATAATCTGTCGCCTTGCCAGCCCTTCGAGCCTTTGGAGAAATCGATGCCTCCGCAAACCAACTTGAAGCACGCCGAATTTCATGGCCGCATTGGCATGGCGCGGACGGTCAATACCCCACCCGTGGGCATCTATTCGCGGACTTGGGGCAGCGCGAAACATGACGTCGCGGAAGGCGTGCATAGGCCGATTTTCGCCAGCTGCCTGACCTTTCAGACGCTCGACGAAGCGTCGGAGCTCATATTCATCGCCCTGGATTCCTGCGTCGCCGACGACCACGAGATGTCCAAGCTCCGCGCGGCGATTCTTGCGCGATTTGGATTGAAGCCCGAGCAGCTGATGATCCATCCGTCCCACTCCCACAGCTTGCCGGTCTTGACCAAGCGCCACACGGATCGCGCCGGCGGCGACTTGCTGGCTTCCTATCTGGACGGGTTTGCGCCTGTTTGCATCGCGCTGATCGAGCAGGCCCGCCAAACGCGCCAGGAGGGCCTGGTGAGCTGGGCCTATGGCCGCTGCAGCCTTGCGTTCAACCGCGACGCCGTTGATCCGGCAACGGGGCGTGACATTTGCGGATTGAATTTGGCGGAAAAAGCCGATGACACCGTGCTGGTCGGGCGGGTTACCGACATGGCCGGCCTGCACAGAGCAACGATCGTCAACTATGCGTGCCACCCTGTCTCGCTGGGCGGCGGCAACAGACTATTGTCGCCCGATTACATTGGTGCGATGCGCGAAGTCGTGGAGAAGGAAACTGGCGGTGCCATGTGCGTGTTCATGCATGGCGCGTCGGGAGATTTGACGCCCCGGCGCAGTTATGAGGCAAAGACCGAAGTTGCCGATCAAAACGGCAAGGAGCTCGGCTATGCTGCCCTCTCGACCTTGAGCGCGATGTTTCCCGCCGGGCAGCAGCTTCAATATCAGGGAATCGAGGAATCCGGTACGCCATTGGGAATCTGGCGCCTGGTACCGAAGCCCAGCGTCAGCACGCAATTGTCCGGACAGGTCGTGACCACAAAATTTCCGCTGCTGGAGTTCCCGTCCCGCCAGGAACTGGAAGCGCAGCTGGCAGCCGCCACGGAACGCTATGCGATCGAGCGGTTGGAGCGCAGCTTGGCGCGCCGCAAACAGGTCGGCGACGGAACCGAAAGCGACTTTCATTTTACTGTTTGGCGGATCGGTGAGGCGTTCCTGGTCTCGACTCCGGCGGAATGTTACAGCCAGTTCCAAATCGATCTGAGGCGGAAATTTCCCGATACGACAGTGGCGGTTCTCAATCTCTCGGATGGAACGACCACCTATTTGCCGAAACCTGAAAGCTTCAAGCGCGACGTGTATCAAGCGCGGATCGCATTCTACAAACCAGACGCATTGGCGCGCATCACCGATATGGCATGCGGTGCGATCTCGCAAATGCAATGAGATCGCGCGCGGCTAAACGGTATTCTTTGCCAGACGCGATGCGATCGCGCGCCCAACCGCAAGTACGATGAGCGCGGCCAGCAACTGTGCGATGGCGAGCGCCGCCATGGCCGCCGCATAGTTGCCGGTCAATTCTTTGAGTGCGCCGATCAGGATGGGCCCGGAAAACCCGCCCAGGGCACTGATCGTGTTGACCAGAGCGATGCCGCCCGCCGCCGCCGTGCCGCGGAAAAGCGAGGACAGAAAACTTTGGAATGGCCCGATGCCGGCCAAGCCGCCGACCATTGCAAGCGTAAGCGCCAGGAGCGCGAGTATATGGTTTTGCGTAAGGCTTGCGCCCACGAAGCCTGCCGCGGCGAGCAGCATGGTGAGCGCGGTATGCCAAATGCGCTCACCCCTCGTGTCGCTCAAACGCGCCCAAAAGATCATCGCGCACGCGCTGGCGATATAGGGCAGCGCGGAAACGAAGCCTGTCGCGCGATTGGAGAAACCCATCGCGTGAATAATCTGCGGCAGCCACAATGTCGTGCCGTAGAGCGCGCAAGCGGAACAAAATCCGGCGAGGCCGAGCGATAACAGGCGCGGATCTCGCAAGGCTTGCCAAAGGTTTCGATCCTCCATCAAGACCCCGGCGGTAAGGCTCGCGGCGATGGCATGCTTTTCCTTGTCGTTCAGCCATGTTGCATCAGACGGACTGTCCGGCAGCATTTTGAGAACCACAAAAGCGAGCGGAAGGGCCGGCAAGCCCTGAATGAGAAATAGCCATTGCCAGCCGTGAAGGCCCGCAACGCCGTCCATTCCAAGAATCAGGCCGGAGAGCGGGCCGCCAATGATGCCTGCAAGCGGAATGGCGCCGAAGAAAGTCGCGGTAAAGCGTCCCCGATAGGCCTGGGGAAACCATAGAGTAAGGTAGAATATCATGCTGGGGGCGAAGCCGGCCTCGGCAACACCCAACAAAAACCGTAACAGGTAGAAGCTGGTTGGGCCCCGTACAAACGCGTTTGCGGCCGATATCAATCCCCAAATCGTCATGATGCAAAAGACGACACGCCGCGCGCCTGCACGCTCAAGAAGAACAGTGGCAGGAATTTGAAACGTGACATAACCAAGAAAAAATATGCCTGCGCCAAAGCCGAAAATGGACGCAGAGAACCCCAAGTCCCTGTTCATGGTGAGAGCAGCGAACCCGACATTCGTCCGGTCGATGAAGCTGACGATATAGAGCAGCATCATGAACGGAATAAGTCGCCACGCGCATTTGGCGAAGACCCGCTCTTGTTCGGCCACGCAGTCCCCCAGTTGCTCGTGTTCGGCGTTCAGGGGCGCAGAAGATGCCAGACGCTGGCCTGACGGGCTTTATACCGGCGGGAGCGAGACTACCGCATAGCCGACCGTCCATCCAGATGGGGGCTATGGCGCAGGTTTGCGGATCATGCGTGCGCTCCGCAATACGGTTCGAAAGCGGCAACCGGCTTTCGGTTGCCGCTCCCGAGCGTATTCAGACGACCTTAAGATTGACGGCCTTGGAACCCTTGGCGTCCGGCTGTGTATCGAAAGAGATGCGCTGACCTTCCGACAGGCTGCGCATACCGGCGGCCTCGACGGCGGTGGCGTGCACAAAGACATCCTTGCCGCCGCCTTCCGGCGCCACAAAGCCAAAGCCTTTATCCGAATTGAAGAATTTCACTGTTCCGATTGTCATGTTCGCTCCGATGCCTGGCGCGCAAGCACATGCTTGAGCGGCGCGGAAGGACACATTTGTTGGAAGTGTGGTTGCCCCGGCCAGGCGCCGGATGCGGATGGTGAGTACAACTTCGCGTCCAACGAATGGAACGCCGTCGCCACGCACTGATAGGCGCTTGCAGTGCCGAATACAAGCAAGGCCGAATACTAGCAAAGCCGAATACAAGCAAAAAAGGGCCGGCGTCAGGAAGCAATCGCGCGGTTTCCCGCCTTTTTGAGACGCAAGCGGGGAATGAATTAAGACGCAGCCGAAGCAACGTGCTATCCTGATCCATGGCGCACTCCGACAATCTTCGCGAAACGGTCGAATATCGCGGCTATTCCCTGCAAGTCACTTACGTCTCACCGCAATGGCAAGTGTCGATCGGTACCGTGGTGATGGACAGGCCCGCTCTTCCCCCCGGAAAACAAATCGTCAAAGGGTGGAACGAGGAAGAAACTTTGAAGCGTGCGAAAACGCGGATCGATCTCCTGATTGAAAGCCCCAGCCTCCACTAGAGGACGTAATGAGTTATCGCGGATACGATCTCGAACAGAAGACGCTCATGGTCGGATGGCAAATCACGATCACCAAGGATGGCAAGTTCGTCCGCAATGGAACCGTGACAAAGGAGCTGAGCGCTGCCGTGGCCGAGGCGGAGAAATTCGTCGATTGTGCCATTGGCGATGTTGATATCGCCGCGACTGGCGTGATGCCCTGATGTTTTCAAGGGGGCAGATATTCGAGGGGATGGTCGCTGGCATCCCCCGGTCCGCAAAAGTCATCGCGATCGTGGATGGCGGACGTATCGGATGACTGCAGTTCCTGGACACCAAAGACCCGCCATTTGAGCTGGATATGGCGAAAATATCTGCCTGAAAATTGGTTGAGCATGAGCGCTAGCTTTGTGATGCCGCGGGCTTGAACATTTGCCTCTGGTATTAAGCCGGCACACGACTGGCGTAGGACCCCTTCACGGCATGTCGGGGTGCGCTTTAGTTGTATCTACCGGACACGTTAGGGCGTAGCGTTCGTTCATGCCAAAGGGAATTGAAAAAATGGAGCGGTCGGCGCGTTACATCGTCCGGCTGCAGAAGGACGGCCAATACATGGTCGTGATGTCGCGGCCGGAATGGGCCAACCGGGAAATTCCCGGTTTTGCGACCGAGGCCGCAGCCAATGCCTGGATCGCGGGCCGGCGGCAGCAATCCAGGCTGTAGTGTTCGCAATCAGGCTCCCATGATGGCATTGCGCTCGGACCGGTGCGCCAAATGCCCCTGATTTTTAGCGAGCCCCCGTGAGCAGGTCCGCCGAGTAGTAGGCCAACCCGAATGTGACCGCCCCGGCCGCGATATAGGGCCAATAGGCCAGCGGATAGTGGAGCCAGGCAAAAAACATCATCTGGGTCTGCACGCCCTGTGAGTGAGAAAACGGCGAGACGAACCAGCCAAAGACCATACCTGCCACGCCGCCAAGGAGCACAAGAAGCGCCCACGTCACAAGATGCTGCCATTTCCAGGTCAGCGGGTTCATGGACGGCCTCTCCTCTCCATAGTTGTATGCGGAAGTGTTGTGCAGGGCCGACAGCAACAGACGACCCGTGGGCCAGCCGGTTTCGCTGGCCTGTCCTTGTCAGAACAAAACGCCACCAACGCCATCCGGTTCCCTACAGGCGAGCCAGCCCGACTGGGCGCCGCCGAACGCGTCAGGTTGTCGGCATCTGCAAGCCCCACTCATGCCCTCCACAAACTAATAAGGCCTCGTCGGCAGTTACCGACGAGGCCTTGGCCGCTTGGCTATGGGGCTGGGGCAGACCCAAGCGACGTTCAAACTGCGATAATATTAGTGGTCGCGATGGGCTCCGCTGCCATGGATTTGTGCCCAGGTGCTGCCATCGCCGCTGTCCCGGCGAAAATGGTTGCTGTCGTCGCGGTGCCAATTGTGTTCGCCATCGGCATAGTAGAACGCGCCGTCGTTGCCCCAATAGCCGTCGTTGAACGTGCCGTAGGTGCCATCATAATAGCCATCATAATAGTTACCGCGGCTGACGGAGACGCCGGCGCGCTCACGGCCGCTATAGGCACAGCCGCCCAGCAGCAGCGCGGCCATTCCAACGATGGGCACGAGCTTGGTAAGTGTTTTCATTTTGGGCACTCCTTCAATCATTGCCTGACCGCTGCGATAACGCGCAACGCCGCAATAAGCCCAAATCCCGGGCCGCACCTGCGCCGCGCAAACTGTATAAAATTGCACAGCGTGCGAAATCGTCTGCCCTAAAATGCCTGCAAGGGGACACCATGCGCGCCAAAACTACTGCTCACCGGAATCGCACTATCTTTGCCGAGTTCAAAGCGGGAAAGACGGCTGAAAATCTCGGCGAGCAATACCGCCTTACCGTCGAACGTGTTCGCGTCATACTGACGGCCGAAGGAAACAGATACAAATTCAGTCCCGACCCATTTTATCGGGCCCTGCGAAGCGCCCAGCGGTCGAACTGGGGCGCGGCTGCGGGGCAGCAGACCGTGTGGGAGACCTGCTTGTAGATCGGCGCGATGAACCCTGATTGTCTGATGTCAGAACATTCTTCAGGGCTTACCGGTCGGCAACTGTGCCCAATTGCTCACTGCGAATCGATGCGCGTCCCGCCGCGTTCGGTCTTGATGTGCGGCTGCTCGTGCAGGACCAAGTTCAACAGAGACTTGTGAACCTCGATATGGCCGTTATAGCTGATGAATCCCAGCTTTCGAAACCGGTTCATGAAGAAGCTGACGCGCGAGCGGGTGGTCCCGATCATTTCGGCAAGGGTCTCCTGGCTGATCTTGGCGATAAGCGGTTCCGGCTTGCCCTCATTGCCATAGTTCGCCAGCAACAGCAGCAACCACGCCAGCCGCCGCTCGCTGGAATTGAACAACTGATCGATCAGGTCGGCCTCGACCCGAATGGTCCGGTTCAGAATATGGGTCATGAACATCTCCGAATAAGCCGGATCTTCCTGGATCAGACGGATCATGGTGGGCTTTTCAATACGTTCCACCACCGCTTCGGTCATGGCCGATACGGTTACCAGGCGCAGCACTTGGCCTGCCATGCAGGCTTCACCGAAAAATTCATCCGGGCTCAGGATGGCCGCGACGGCTTCCTTGCCCCGGTCCGATACGACCGTGACCTTCAGCTTTCCCTTCTGGATATAGAAGACGGCGTCGGCGGGGTCGCCTTGGGCGAAGACGACCTGGTTCTTGCGATACTTGGCGGTGCTTCTGCCCTTGCCGGTCGTTACCGGGACGGATTTGGCGCTGAGCGCCGGTGATTTCTTGCTTGCCACTTCGACCCTCCTTTGATTTTTCCGGCGCCGTCTGCCGGGCTCATCCCGGCAAAATGCACCATCACCGCTACAACACCCGATTTTACCGGTGAGCGTCCTCGCTTCTTGCGCAATCGCACCAGGACCTGCTCCTCGCAAACCATCATTTTATGCAGGGGTGAACTGGACGACAGACCGCCGCCTTGTGGCAAACGCTACCGCAGTTCGAATCATCCAGTGATCGCCCCTTAAAGCCGATCACTTATGTCTTGTATCGGACATTGCTCCTGAAACCGTCAAAAGTCCATACTGTGTGGGCTTGCGCGGCCGCAGTGTGAATTGACTCTCCTGGGAGGCAGGATCATAACCCGCGCATCGGTCCACGGGACCGGCTGAGAGACAAGCGATTTCCCCAAAAATATCGCGCGCTCCCTTCTTTGAAGGAGGCGAGCATGGCAGTAGTCGATCAAGCGCGTAGACGCGCGACAGCGAACATTGTCCGGTTTCAGGAACTTCTGGCGTCTTGCATGGACGAATTTCAGCGCCAACAGCTGGAAGGGTTGATGACACGCGAAGTGGGCAGGTACAGAGCCCTGCCCCCCGCGGCAAGATCGTCCGGAAGATCGGCGATATGACAAGCCAGCCATCCGCGCGCCGCGGCAAAGCGGACACGTGCGTCAACCGGCTGCTCAGCCTGCTGGCGCCTGCCGACTATGCGCGGCTTCGCCCGCACCTGGAATTCACGGCGCTGAAATATCGTCAATCGCTGTACCGGGCGCACAAGCCCATCGGTTATGTCTACTTCATTGAAACCGGGGTCGGCTCGCTGGTCAATACGATGGCGAACGGGGATGCGGCCGAGGTCGGCACGATCGGGAACGAAGGGGTGGTGGGATTGCCCCTTGTTTTGCAGGACGAAAGATCGCCCACCAGCGTTTACATCCAGGTGCCGGGCACCGGGTTTCGGATGACGGCATCGCGGTTCCGCAAGGAGATGGCACGCAGCGCATCGATGCGCACGGTGATGCTCCACTATACCCACGCCTTCTTCAACCAGGTGGCGCAATCGGCGGCCTGCAACCAGTTCCACTCGCTCGAACAGCGCTGCTGCCGCTGGCTTCTGATGACCCACGACCGCATGGGATCGAACGACTTCCTGCTGACGCAGGAGTTTCTGGCGATGATGCTGGGCGTCCAGCGCACAGGCGTTTCGGTGGCCGCGGGCGCTCTTCAGCGCGCCGGGCTTATCACCTACACGCGCGGCAATGTTACAATTCGCGATCGCGCCGGCCTGGAGCGCCGCACCTGCGAATGTTACGGGGTCTCCAAGCGGGAATTCGACCGCCTGTTGCGCGGCAGGACAAAGAGCCGGTCGCCAATGTCCGGTGCCGGACACAATTGATCCGAATCAACGCAGCTGAACGGTCCCCGGGTCATTCCGCCAGATAGTTTGTGTGGAACCGCAACCGTGCATTTGCCGTTATCCATCCAGACCACAGCGTTATTCATTCGAACAACAAGGAGCCGAGCGATGAGACTCATTCTCACAGCGGCATTGGCGGCCTCGCTTTTGGGCGGCACCGCGACGATGGCCCAACCCGGCGACAAGAACCGCGACCACGGCAACCAGGGCGAACAAACGGATCGAAAAGATCGCAAGGCCGAGGACAAAAAAGCCGGGCGGGGCACTACGCCAGACCAGGCCTCCGGCGGCCCCAGAGCGCTCAGCACGCCGCAACCGGCCGCACCTGAACAGACTGCCGACACGCGCCAGCAAGGCCCCCGGGATCGTGGTGCACCCATACAGTCCAATCAGCCGGCTCCCGCCGCGCCTGAACGCGCCGCCGACACGCGCCAGCAGGGCCCCCGGGATCGTGGCCCAGCACAGTCCAATCAGCCCGCTCCCGCCGCGCCTGAGCGCGCCGCCCAACCGCAAAACTTCGGCGACCGCAACCAACCGGCCGCGCGGTTCAACCAGCCCGCTCCCGCCACGCCCAGCCAACCGTCGCGCGAGGTATTTTCCGGCCGCGAACAAGCCGGCCGCACGTCGATCCAGCAGCCAAATCAACAGCCACAGTTCCAGGGCCGCAACCCGGCAATGACGAACAACGCGGCTGGCCCCAACCAAGCCAATCGCTGGTCGCGTGGCGACCGGGTGCCCGACCAGTATCGGCAAAATCAATATTATGTGAATGACTGGCAGCAGCACGGCCTGAGGCAGCCGCCTGGCGGCTATCGCTGGGTGCGTGACGACAACAACGATTTCTTTCTCTCGCTGATCGCAACCGGGATCATCGCCGACGCGGTGTATCGTTCCGACCGCGACGACCGCTGGCGCCAGCGCTATTCGCGCAACTACGACTACAACGACGATGTCTATTATCAGCAGTGCCGCCGTTCGCCTGATCCCGCCGGCATTCTTGCTGGGGGCCTGATCGGCGGCCTGCTGGGCAACGCCGCCGGCCACGGTCGCAATCGCACCGGCACCACCATCGCCGGCGTCATCTTCGGCGGCGCAATTGGCGCGGCGCTGACCAGCAACATGAATTGCGAAGATCGCAGCTACGCCTACAGGACTTACTATGATGGGTTCAATTCGGGGCGGGACGGCGGCCGGTATCAATGGCGCAATCCGCGCAATGACCATCGTGGCGAATTCCGGATCGGCGGTTACTACAATGATCCGTATGGTTTTCGCTGCGCCCGCTTCACCCAGGTCACCTATATCCAGCACCGCTCATACAATGTGCATGGCGTCGCCTGCCGCCAGCCGGACGGCAGCTGGGCCGTCGTGAATTGAGCCGGTTCGGGCCCTATCGGCCATCACGTCTTCTTTGGCATCAAGCCGGAAACAGCCGAAGCAACAGATAAGGAGAGCGAATTGGAACGCAAGAATGGACTTTTGATGATCGGTTTGATCTTGGTCGTCGTCGGCATTCTGGGATTTGCGATCCCTGTATTTACGACACAAAAGACCGAGGATGTCGTCAGAATTGGCGATCTAAAGATCCAATCCACCGAGGATACATCACACCGAATTCCGCAATTGTTGAGCGGGGGCGTGCTGGTTCTTGGCATGATCCTGCTTGGAAACAGTCTTTATCAAAAGCGTTAAAGCGCGGCTTTCCGGCATGGCGCAGTAACCCCTCTTCGCCGCGTCCAACCGCGCATTGCAACAAACGCAGACTTATTTTCGACACCGCCGTCATTTAAAAAGGAAAAATCAATGTCCCTCGGAACCATATTGCTGATTATCTTAGTCATTGCACTGCTTGGCGGGTTCAGCGGCCTGGGCGGCGGCCGCTTCTATGGCACGGGCTACTATGGCGGCGGCGGACTGGGCCTGTTGCTTGTCGTCGTGCTGATCCTGGTGGTGCTCGGCCGGCTTTGAACTGACAAGCGCCTTGTCGCCGCAAAAAGGCGGTCGACGCAGAGACGTCCGCCTGGCGGGTGGTTTGCGACTTTTCAGCGCCAAGCGGCCAGTATCGGGAACGGCGTGCCCTGACCGGCCACGATGAATGTTCTGTGGGCGCCGCCCGTCGCCAAACCATCCCAGACGAAAAAGCCCCCACGGTCCCGGCAATCAACAGCACGCCATAGAGAAATCCCAAGAAGGGATTGCCGAAATCAATGATGGCGCGGCGGGCCTCAGCCGGCATATTGCGATTCTGATTGAGGATTCTGGAATTTTCCAAACTCTTGAACAAGCATCCGCGACAGAATTTCATCCCTATAATCGCCCGCTTTCGAATCCAGTTTTGCCTTAAAGCGAACAATATTCTGGGCGGCAATACAGTCGGAACGCAGTTGTTCTTGGGTGATTTTCATCGTGACCGTCTACGCCATCAGCAACAGAAGTGCACGGCCTCGGTTACAGGCTGTCATGTCACGCAAGCGGGCTCAAGCCCACGACCAAAGGATGCCTGATCCCTGCAACGAAAACTGTATCGGATTGACCAACATGAGCGATGCCGGTTCTTTTGTGCCCTTGCGGGGTTGTAATGCGCGCATTACTCCCCATATCTGTATGTGCGATACCAGACAGTATTCCGTCTTTATGTGTGGTACTCGACACTCACCCGATAGACATATCCCATCATGAACTGCAGCAATCGGACCCTCGCGTCCATCGCCAATCAGCCTGCCATCGTAGGGCGGGCGAAAATCGGTGCGTCCAAGGTCGACAACAAGACATAAGATGATCCGGGAGGCTCACCCTCCCGCTCGTTTTCCGTGCCACCAACTGAAACGAGGTCCCCATGTCTATAAATAAAAATCCCCCCTGCTCACCGTCATTTCAGAGAGACCTATTGGCGCTCATTCCCCATCTGCGTGCGTTTGCGCGCAAGCTGTGCGGCCATCGCGAGCTTGCCGAAGATCTTGTGCAGGACACGTTGACCAATGCCTGGGCCGCGCGGACGCGCTTTGAACCTGGCTCCAACATGAAGGCATGGCTTTTCACCATCCTGCGCCATGAGCTTTATTCCCACGGCCGCCGCGCCTGGCGGCAGGTCCATTGGGACGCCGACAAGGGCGAACGCATTCCCGCGGCCGCCAACCAGCAGCTGTGGGCCGCCGAACTCAGCGATGCGGCACACATTCTGCACAGCCTGCCCGAACATCAGCGCGACGCCGTCATTCTGGTTGGCGTGGGCGGCTATTCGTATGAAGACGCAGCAGACATGGCCGGCGCCCCCATCGGCACGATGAAAAGCCGCGTCGCCCGTGGGCGCGCCGCAATGGCGCAAACACTGGAAGGGAACGCGCCCCTGAAGCACCATGTCCTGAACGGCATGCCGGACGAAGATATTCTGGCGCAGCTGAGCGCCCTCACACCTGCTCGCGCACGTCGCGCTGTGCATATGTGATTTGGGTAAAGGCCGCGCCGGGCGCAGCCAGGTGGCAGAGATGTCGTCCGGCTGCCGCCATCTTTCCGAAGGAGACCAGCCGTGCCGACACGCACCAGCCATTCAAATGGTTCATCCCGGGTCACGGGCGCGCGAAATCCGGCGTCTGAGGCGACAATGACGTCCTTGTCGCCGGAGGCGCTTTTCCAGCGCAGCCGGGTCTATGCCCAGGGCTGGAACGCGGCGCGCGCCTGGTTGCTGAAAGACCATGCGGCGAAGGCGAAAGCCGTGGCCAATCCCTACACCTCGGAGCCACAGCAAAGCCGCTGGGCCGAGGGCTATGCCGGCGCCCTGGAAAATCGCTCACCAAGCCGGCGCGATACCAAGGGCGCGGCATAGGCAGCCCATCTCACTTTGCTGCTTTCATCTCTGACACTATGGCGGCCTTGACGGCCTCTCTCGGGCCCGTGATGGAGCCCTCATGCAGAACCGCGAGCAGGCGCCGCTGGCCGTCCGGCAGCCCATAGGACCATGCATAAGCCCGTGTCGCCCCGCTGGGGCTTCCTTCCAGATCATAGACCTGCACCGCACCATTCCAGACGGTCTGTCCCCTAAGGGATTCATGAACAGGCACCGACTGCACATGACTGGCCGTGCCGCCGTGCTGCGATTCCACGGCCTGCTTAAGTTGATCGGGTGAGACCTGGGTCATTGCGGCAACTCTACCTTGGAATCGAGCCAGTCTAAATCCCATAGACCATGGATCTGTGTTGCTTGGCAGACAAGCGGAGAATTGACAATCCGGGGCCGTGCAGGTTCTGCCTTGGAACGGTCGTTGTGCGCCAAAACAGACGGGGCCCGCAACCTTTGGTGCTGCGGCGCGTTCCCAACGGCATCATGCGCACAGTTCCGGCCGTCTGCGTCGCCGCTGCCGCCCTCCTTGGCGGCATGGTTTCGGCATATGCCGCGGCGGCGTTTGTTCCCTCATCCGGCCTGCTCACCGACCATGAGAAGATCCTGAAGTATCAGGATCAGCACCCTGCCCAGCCATACGCGATGAACTTCACCGACGAAGCCGCACAAACCCTCGGCGTGCATAATGGCCGCTGGGGAACCACGGATCCGTCGCGCGACGGGTTGGTACCCAACCTGAGTGGCGGGGTCGATAAGGGTAACCCCATGATCAAGCTGCAATGGCGTCTTGGCCAGTAACGGGCGGGGTCCACTGGCGGAAATCCCTGTAAGCCCGCGCCTTGCGGACTGGATGTGCTTCAGCGGCCAACGATAACTTGGGGGTCGGCGCTCGGCGCAATGTTCACCACCACCAGCGCCAACGTCGCCCCAACAACTATTGCTGACATCGCAAACGCCGCCAGCCACGGGCCCGACTTGCCGTCCCGGGGGTCCGCACTCTCTGTTACGCCGGAGATCGCATTGCGATGCATTTGTGCCACGTCACCCTCGCTCATGTGCCGGCGATACGGCCGACTTTGATGGTCTCGAGGGTACCGAGCAGGCCGAACAACTGAAGCAAATAGACAACCACCGCAATCACAACAACTGCGTTCAGGATGCTCTTTATTTTGGAATCCATGGGGATATAGGTATTGATGAGCCAGAGAAGCACTCCAACAACGATCAACACGCCGGCGACATAAATGAGAGGCATGGATATGCCCTTTCTGTTTATCCGCACAGCCAAAACGCCGTCGGAGCAAGAAAGTTCCAGCCATTGGCGCGCCTGGCGGCGCGAGATGCGGTCCACCGCCTGGCTTACTGACGTTTCCACACGGCGTAATAGGGCTGGTTCGACAGCGTCGCGTTGAAAGCCGGATAGAACCAGGCGGCGTCGCAGCGTGAAAGTTCAAAATAATATTGCAGGGGAAAGGGCGAGTCCGTGTAGTCCGCCGGGATGGCGGCTGTGAATTCCGCTCCCGCGCGCTGCATCGGCATGCTGCGCCAGCGTTCGGCGTGATTGACATGACGATAGTACAGCCGGACTGAGGCCCCCTGCCCCGCCGTCAATGACCCCATCGTCAATGACCCTATCGTCAATGATAAGGGCAACGCCGCGCCGGGACGGAAACTCTCAGGCGCAACATGGTGACACGCCACCGACGGGCGCTTGGCAACAGACGTCGCCCTGGCGATGGCCCGCACAGCATCGCCTGTCCTGGTGCCGCCCGCGGTAATGGCGGCGCGCATGGCCTCGATGTCCTTGTCGATACCGGGAAGCTTGTCGGCCCAGTCGCCGCGCCGCTTGGGCACCCGGCCATAGGAGATATCGGTGACATAGATTGTCTTGGCGCGCTCCGCCAAGGCTGCCCAGGCCGAACGGCCCTTGGCATATTGGGCCAGCGCCATCGCGCCCGCCTTGGGGTCATGGGTCTTCTGCCAGATTTCATACAACAAAGCTGCGCGCAACTTGGCGGCATAGAAGCGCCCCATGCCGTTGACGATGCGTGTGTCTTCATCCAGACGCCGGAAATCGACGTTGCCGCCCGCTTTCGCACGCGCCTGCGCCAACGCTTTTTCCGAGGCCGCGAGAAAGCCATCCAGCCAGGCGGTCACCTCGACCGGAGAATATTTCGCATTGAGGCGCCCGGCGAGCAGGTCATCGGCGTGATCGGCAACCGTGGAAAACAATTGCGGGTCCAGTGGGCTGACATAACCATAGACCTTCGGTTCCGGCGTGTCGTTATAAGGCACGTCCCCGCCCGCCACGATCGGCATGTTCATGGCCATCTCGTATTCCAGATCGTGGTTTGAAGCCGAGGGCAGATGCGCCGTGGTCAACAACGGCATGATGCGGCTGGCGTTCGACAGCGCCTCTTCGGCATCCTGGGCCGCCGCACCGTAGCGGCGCGCCAGATCGCGCCGCCATGCATCCGGTGTCGCCTGCGGATTGTAAAGCAGCCGCCCCCATAGAAGGTAACTGGTGGCGAACTTCATCCAGTCGTGAATACCCGGATCCAAAGTCTTGTCGGCATAGGCGCAGCGGCCCCCGGCATGACCCGAGCCTTCGCGGCCCTTGAACGTCAGCGGCTCCATCAATTCGAAGCCGGCCGCATTGCAAAAATGGGCCGAGCGCCCGAAGGCAGCCGCCTGGGCCGGATCGCCCCACAACAGATGGTGCTGCGTGCCCGGCCACAGCCGGTACAACAATTCATACTTCTGGCCTTCGCGGTAAAGGTCGGCATAGCCATAACGGGTGAAGCGCCGGTCGCCTTCGCTGACAGCGAATACGGCATTGGTCGCAGGCCCGGGCCGGGGAATTTCCACCGGACGGATATCGGTCTGATGATAACCCAGGCCCTGATGCTCGGCCGAGTATTTCGCGCCCGCCTTGACCGGCATGCCGGTCTTGGCGGCCATGTCGATCATGATCTGATTCAGACCCTTGGCATGCATGTCGATTTCGATTCGGCGGCCTGCGGCGGGAATGGCGTCGAACACAGTCTGCCAGAAAGGATAACTGCCTTCCGGCACGCCGCTTTCGCCATGGATCCGTATGGTCAGGCCGGAAATCTCCGGACAGGCCTTCAGGATCATGGCCAGGGCGTCGCGGCAGTAAGGGCCGTGGCTCTGCGGCGTCAGGCCCGTGATCTGGTGCGTGGCGTTGGGGCTGTCGGTCCATTGATAGGCGTGGGTCCACAGCCCCAGCTGGAAATCCAGACCGCGCCGCACCGTTTCGCGCGCGATAAACTGCAGCATTGCCAAATTGCGCTCCCGCTCGCCGTCCGCCAGCGGAGCCACATGCACGTCATAGCCCGGAACCGTGACCAGATAGGGATAGGGGAAATGAAAATAGTCATCCGTCACGCCGCGGGGAAAATCATACGCAATGCCCAGGGAAAAATTGAAGCGGTTGAAGCGGCAGGCCACCAGCATATCCAGATAGCCGCGCCAGAAATCCTGGTCGTAGAACCAGGGCTTGTCCTCGACCTCGCTGCAGAAGGCGCGCGCCACGCTACGCACGCGGTTGGCGGGCGCTTCCTCGACGTCCTGCTTCAGGTGCAACGCGACCGCGCCGCCGAAGCGGACGCGCTCCGCAAGCTCCAGCAGACCGTAGACGAAACCGCGTATATCGCTCGCCGAAACCAGAAGCGCCGGCGTGCCTGACAGGGCGCCCGAGACCAGCCGAAATTGTTCGGCATGTGCCAAAGCGGGCTGCGCGGCTTTAAAGCCGGAAGCCAGCGTGGAACCTTGCCTCGCCACCACCACGGCCAATCCTGCGCCCTGAACCGCATCGCCCGCCGCGGTTTCCAGCTTGGCTCCGTGCGCCCCAAGCGCTCTGCGCAACTCCTCCAAAGCCCAGCCGACAGGCGCTGCCCCGGTCACGTCACTGCCCGGCTCAATAACCGCCACATACCGCGCGGCCGCGGCTTTGGCCTGGGCCATGCCAAGCGCTGGAAACGATCCGGCAAGCTTGACCAGATTGCGGCGATTGAAATGCGGCATGATCGTCTCCCGCTGCCTGGCCCGGCAGCAATTTTAAGCCTCAAAAAACCGCTATGCCAAGACCGCCTTCATCTGGGTATAGGAGTGCGGCGGGAAGCTGTAGGTCAAGCTGCCACCGCTGGCGGCGACGCTGCTGGTGCGGGTGGCAACCAATGTCTTGCCGAAATCATTCTCGGACTTGATATCGGGACCATTGATTTCCGCGACCGCGACCGCGCCGGAAAACTTTTTGTCCTCCAGAGAGATCGCAACCTCGATCGCCTGGCTCTGATGACGGTTGACGACATTGACCACCAGATTGTTGCCGTCGATGGAACCGGAGGCATCGATATAGGGCACCTTGTCAAAGCGCTTGGTCTTGTAGGACGGCCCGTCCACCAGAAGTTCCAGGCTATTGCCCTTCACATTCTTGCTGAAAAGCTGCAGCGGATAATAGATCGTCTGCAGGAAAAGCCCCTTGTCGTTGGTGAAGATCGGCGCGATCACGTTCACCAACTGCGCCAGGTT
>JANYAR010000086.1 GCA_025361185.1 Alphaproteobacteria bacterium
CTGCTGGCGATGGCGGCGATCTTCATCGGCAATGAATATCTTCGCCGCTACCATGCGCGCCTGGTTTTCGCGGCGCTGCTGTTTTTCTTCGCCGTCTATTCCTACGCCATATTGCTGGTGCCGGTGGTGATCGGCAGCATCGGGCGCACCCCCTTTCTGATCAGCGGCGGCATTGCGGTGGCGGTGTTCTTTTTCTATATGCAAGCCTTGGCGCGGCTGGGTCACGAGCGCTATCGCGGCGCGCGCCGGCAGATTTTCATCGGCATGGTGCTGATCACGCTTTTCCTGAACCTTGCCTATTTCCTGCGGCTGCTGCCGCCGCTGCCATTGGTGCTGACCGATGCGGGGGTCTATCACAACGTCAAACGCGCCGGCGCCGATTTTCAGGCGGCGCAGGAAGATGAGCCGCCGGAGTGGCAGGCGCTGTTCGGAACTCACGCCATCATGCATGTCCAGAAGGGCGCGAAACTGTATCTCTACAATGCGGTGTTCGCGCCGCGCGGATTGCACACCAGCATCGTGCATGATTGGCAATGGCTGCAACCGGGAAAGGGCTGGGTGTCGCAGCAGCGCATCCCAGTGTCTATCGAGGGCGGTCGCGAGGATGGCTTTCGCTATTTCACCTTCAAAACCGCGCCCCGACCGGGCCAGTGGCAGGTCAATATCCAGACTTTTGACGGCCGGGCGGTGGGACGCGTGCGGTTTGCGGTCGAGGAGCAAGCTGTTCCACCCGCCGTGACAAACAAAATTCTGAAATAATTTCGGGTTTTAACCTTGGGCGGGGCGGTCCGAGATACAGCTGGCCTGTCATGGTTGTGCGCTTGCAAATACGCGCTCGGTAGCCTATTTCACAGTTCTGTTCTGGGATAAATAAAATTGTCCACAAATATTGGTGTTATATCGCATTTGCAGCGGCTGGAGGCCGAGAGCATTCACATCATGCGCGAGGTGGCGGCCGAGTTCGCCAACCCGGTGATGCTCTATTCCATCGGCAAGGATTCCAGCGTGATGCTGCACCTGGCGATGAAGGCCTTTTATCCCTCCAAGCCGCCCTTTCCTTTGATGCATGTGGACACGACCTGGAAGTTTAGGGAGATGATTCAGTTTCGCGACGAGACCGCCAAGCGGCTGGGCTTGGATCTGATCGTTCATGTCAATGAAGACGGCGTGAAGCGCGGCATCAATCCCTTCGACAGCGGTTCCTCCCTGCACACCCAGGTGATGAAAACCGAAAGCCTCAAACAGGCGCTGGACAAATATGGCTTTGACGCCGCTTTCGGCGGGGCGCGCCGCGATGAGGAAAAAAGCCGCGCCAAGGAGCGCATTTTTTCCTTCCGCACCGCCAGCCATGCCTGGGATCCCAAGAACCAGCGGCCCGAACTTTGGCGTGTCTACAACACCCGCATCAACAAGGGGGAAAGCATCCGCGTCTTCCCGCTGTCCAACTGGACCGAACTCGACATCTGGCAATATATCCTGGCCGAGAATATTCCCATCGTGCCGCTGTATTTCGCCAAGAAGCGTCCGGTGGTGGAGCGCGACGGCTCGCTCATCATGCGCGATGACGAGCGCATGAAGCTGAAGCCCGGCGAAACAGTGGAAGACCGGCTGGTGCGGTTCCGTACCCTGGGCTGCTATCCGCTGACCGGCGCCATCGAATCGGGTGCCGACAGCCTGGAAGACATTGTCACCGAAATGTTCACCGCCCGTACCAGCGAACGCCAGGGCCGGCTGATCGACAGCGACGAGAAAGCCTCGATGGAGAAGAAGAAGAAGGAGGGGTATTTTTAACATGAACGCCCCCACCGAACTTCAGAAAGTCCTCGCCGCCCAGGAAAAGAAGTCGCTGCTGCGCTTTCTCACCTGCGGCAGCGTGGACGACGGCAAGTCCACCCTGATCGGGCGCTTGCTCTACGACACCAAGCTGTTGTTCGAAGACACGCTGGCTTCGCTGGAAAAGGATTCCAAGAAGTTCGGCACCACCGGCGACGACATAGATTTCGCGCTTCTGGTCGATGGGTTGGAGGCCGAGCGCGAGCAGGGCATCACCATCGACGTCGCCTACCGCTTCTTCGCCACCGACAAGCGCAAGTTCATCGTCGCCGACACACCGGGTCATGAACAATATACTCGCAACATGGCGACCGGCGCCTCCAATTCCAATCTGGCCGTCATTCTGATCGATGCGCGCAAGGGCGTTCTGACCCAGACCCGCCGTCACGCCTATATCGCCTCGCTGCTGGGCATCCGTCATGTCGTGCTGGCGGTGAACAAGATCGACCTCGTGGACTACAGCCAGGCGGTGTTCGACAAGATCGTGGCGGATTTTCATGCCTTTTCCGCCCGCCTGAATTTCATCAGCCAGGCGGCGATCCCTCTGTCGGCGCGCTATGGCATCAATGTCATCGAGAAGTCGAAAGAAACACCCTGGTATGGCGGACCGTCGCTGCTGGCTCATCTGGAAATCGTCGATTTGGACACCGCGCTGGTCGACAAACCCTTTCGCTTGCCGGTGCAATGGGTCAATCGCCCCGACCTGAATTTCCGCGGCTTCTCCGGTACCATCGCCGGCGGACACATCAAACCCGGCGACGCCATTGCCGTCGCCAAATCGGGGCGCATCTCCACCGTCGCGCGCATCGTCACCATGGGCGGCGATCTGCCCCAGGCCGTGGCGGGTGACGCCATCACCCTGACCTTGGCGGACGAGGTGGATATTTCCCGCGGCGATGTCCTGGCCGATCCGCACGCAAGGCCTATCGTTTCCGATCAGTTCGCCGCGCATCTCTTATGGATGGCGGACGAGGAACTGCTGCCAGGCCGCCAGTATCTTCTGAAGCTGGGCACCGCCACGGTGCCCGCGCAGGTCAGCGTCCTCAAGCACAAGATCGACGTCAACACGCTGGACAGTCACGCCGCCAGAACACTGGCCCTGAACGAGGTCGGCTATGTCAACGTGTCTCTGGCGCAGCCGCTGGCCTTCGACGCCTATCGCGACAATCGCGACACGGGTGGATTTATCCTGATCGACCGCTTCACCAACGCCACGGTGGGCGCGGGCATGATCGACTTCTCGCTGATGCGCGCCACCAACGTCCACTGGCAAGCCGTGGACGTGAACAAGCAGGCGCGCGCCACCATGAAGGGCCAAAGGCCCGCGGTGCTGTGGTTCACCGGCCTGTCGGGCTCGGGCAAATCCACCATCGCAAACCTGGTCGAGAAGGCCTTGGCCGCGGAAGGCAAGCACACCTATTTGCTCGACGGCGACAATGTCCGCCATGGCCTGAACCGGGACCTGGGCTTTACCGATGCCGACCGGGTGGAAAATATCCGCAGAGTCGGCGAAGCCGCCAAGCTGTTTGTCGATGCCGGCCTGATCGTGCTGACCGCCTTCATTTCGCCTTTCCGCTCCGAACGCCGCATGGCGCGCGAGCTTATGGGCGAGGGCGAGTTCCTGGAAGTGTTCGTGGACACGCCGATCGAGGTCTGCATGCAGCGCGATCCCAAGGGGCTGTATGAAAAGGCCAAGGCTGGGAAGATCAAAAATTTCACCGGCATCGACAGCCCCTATGAGTTACCGGAACGGGCCGACCTCACCATCCGGACGGTGGAAGCCACGCCCGAAGTCCATGCCCAGGCCATCGTTCAGTACCTGCGCGACGGGGGTTATTTGGGCTGATTTTTTGATGGTCGCGCGTCGCACGACGCTGGCGCTAACGACCCCTTCGTGGGGGGGGGGGGG
>JANYAR010000103.1 GCA_025361185.1 Alphaproteobacteria bacterium
TGACCCAAAGCGGACATTGCCGCCGCACGTCTATCAGGTGAAACAGACGCCCGAAATTGGATGGACGCGGCCCCCTAGCGCGCTGAAATAAAGGGCTTGGGCTACCAAACCACACCCCGGTTGGCCCGCGCGGCAGGGTCCATTCATGTGTGGTTCAGACAGCTTGGCTATTCTGCTAGGAACGGGGACTTCTGTCTGCCCATTACGGAGTGTTCATGTCACTCGAAGCTTCGATTGCGGCAAACCGGTTCGGATTGGGTGCAAGCCCGGGCGAGATTGCGCGCATCGGCGCCCATCCCCGCGAATGGCTGCTCGCCCAGATCGCTGCCGCCGAACAACCCGTTGCTGCCGAAGGCGAGGCATTCTCCACCGGCGCCCAGGCGATTGACGAACTGACGGCCTATCGCCAGCAACGCCGAGCAATCAAGCAGTCTGCCGACCCGCAGGAACTGAAGACCTTCCTGCAGCAACAGCGCCAGATCCTGATCCGTGAAATGTCCGCGCGTTTTGATCTGGGGTTCACCACCGACCGCCCATTTGCGGAGCGCCTTGTCTGGTTCTGGGGCAATCACTTCACTATCTCGACCCAGAATGCCGGCACCGCCAGCTTGGCCGGTGCCTATGAGCGTGAAGCGATACGTCCGCATATCGCGGGCCGGTTCGAGGACATGCTTCTAGCCGTCGCCACGCATCCCGCGATGCTTGTTTATCTCAACAACGCCCAGTCGATAGGCCCCGACTCACGCGCCGGCCAGATCGCGCATCGCGGCCTGAACGAGAACTTCGGTCGCGAATTGATGGAGCTTTATTCTCTAGGTGTCGATGGTGGCTACAACCAGGCCGACGTGGTGGCTTTGGCCAACATACTCACGGGATGGAGCGTGGATAATCCCCGTGGCGAAATGGGCGGCAGGTTTCGCCTATCGAGCTTCGTACGGGGCGGTGAGGAGACCCGCGCCGACCCCGGCGTTTCCAGCGGCTTTCGCTACTATCCGGCGCGGCACGAGCCCGGCGCCGTAGTGTTGCGCGGCAAGAGCTATCCCGACGGGTTCGCCGGAGGCCGCGCCGCCATCCGGGACCTGGCGCACGATCCGGCCACTGCACGGTTTATTGCGCGCAAGTTCGCGGTGCATTTCATCGCCGATACACCGCCGCCAGCTTCGGTAGCACAGCTGGAGAAAATCTTTCGCGACACGGGCGGTGACCTGAAAGCGTTGGCGAGTGCGGTGGTGGAAGACTCAGCCGCCTGGGCGCCGAGCACGGGCAAGATGCGTACCCCCGTTGAATATGTAACTGCGACCTATCGCGCACTAAACCTACCACAGCAGCAAAACACCCAGCGTCAGATCCAGGGGGCGATGCAGGCCTGTCGCCTGATGGGCCAATTTCCGATGGCCGCGCCTTCGCCAAAGGGCTGGTCCGATCAGTCCCAGGACTGGTCAGGGCCCGACGCCGTTCTGGCGCGCATCGCCTGGGCCCGGCAGTTGGGCACACGCCTGCCGCAAATGTTTACGTCTGTTCAAGTCGCAAGACTTGGCGAAGACGTGCTGGACGCGCGCCTAGACCAGGCCACACGCGCCGCGGTTGCCGGTGCTGCAAGCGGCCGCGAGGCCCTGGCGCTACTTTTCTCCAGCCCCGAATTCCAGCGGAGGTGATTATGGATCGAACACGCCTTTCCCGCCGTACGTTGCTCTCGGGCCTCTCCGCCTCGCTCTGTCTCTGGGATGCGCCGCTCAACTGCGCCTTCGCGGCCCTGCCGGGCGACAGGCGCCTGGTCGTGGTGATCCTGCGCGGGGCTGTGGATGGGCTGGCCGTGGTGCCGCCGCATGGCGACAAGGACTATGCCGGCGTGCGTGGAGTGCTCGCGCTTCAGACCGACGGCGCGACGCCGCTGCATGATCTGGACGGCATGTTCGGCCTGCACCCCGCGTTAGCCAACATGAAAAGCCTGTTTGACGCAAAGGAACTGATCGCGTTCCAGAACATCTGTTCGCCCTATCGCGAGCGTTCGCATTTCGATGGCCAGAATGTCCTGGAAACTGGCGCTTCGCGGCCCCACGCCGTCAGCGATGGCTGGCTGAACCGCGCATTGGCACCGATGGGTCTGGCGGACGGCCCGCATGCGCTGGCCGTTGCGCAGACCCCACCCCTGCTACTGACGGGGGCGGCGCACGCCACGAGCTGGATGCCAGCCACCATGCCGACGCCCGATCCGGCATTCCTGGCGCAGGTGAAACTGTTGTACGACCGCGACCCAGTCCTGTCACGGGCCCTGGATGATGCGCTGGCGTTGCAGAACATGGCGATGTTGGCTTCTGACGATCCTTCGGACAAGAAGATGGGTCCTGGCGCCGCCGCCAATCTGACGCCGCTTTTTGCAGGTGCCGGCCGGCTGCTGGCGGGCAACCAGGGACCGCGCGTGGCCGTGCTGGATATCAGCGGTTGGGATACGCACGTTAATGAGGGCGCAGGCGATGGCGCGCTGGCGCGGCGGCTAACAGCGCTGGATGGCGGCATTGATGCGATGCGCGTTGCGTTGGGCCTAGCCTGGAGCAAAACGGCCGTGGTGATGGCCACAGAGTTCGGCCGCACCGCGCATCCCAACGGCAATGGCGGCACCGATCATGGCACCGGCGGCGCGAGCTTTTTGCTGGGCGGCGCGGTATCGGGCGGTTTTGTTCGGGCGGAATGGACGGGATTAAGCCAAGGCGCGCTGAAGGACGGACGCGACCAGCCGGCGCGCACGGATCTGCGCGGCCTGTTCAAGGGGGTGCTGGCTGAGCATATGGGCGTTCCTGCTTCCGCGCTGAACAGCGTAGTATTTCCCGACAGCGGCACGGTCGCGGTGATGAACGGACTGATCCGAGCTTAGATAGGATTGCCCCACGCCGTCGTAGGCCATTCCCACACGGCAAATTGCAGATAGCAAATCCGCCGATGGGCTGCCGACCTGTTGGGTCAACGGGCCGGCCGCGATCGAATGTCCGCTTTTGGCGCAAAGCGGACATTCGGCTGACCGGGAACGAATGACCGCTTTTGACCCAAAGCGGACATTCGCGGTGGGCGTCTGTCAGGCGAAATACCCCCCCATAATCGGGATTACGTGGTTCCCCGGCGCGCTGAAATCGTGGCGCTTTCGGTACAAAAACGCGCTCCAGTTGCCAGCAAAGTTCCCATCTGTCTCAATGGTGCAAAAGAGGCTGTGGGGGCCGGGGTGTCAGAGGAAACCGAAGGTCAGGATACCGGCGTTGAGGCGGTAGCCGGTGGTGCAGACCCGGTTGCTGGGGCATTGGCGCTGACCGGCGCGGATCGCTCTGAGGCGAACGCCTATCTGAAAGGCCAGCGCGCGCTGATCAAGGACCAGCGCCATCACATCCATGAACAGCTCAGATACCTCCATATGGGCATCTGGGAAAAGCTTGCGATTGTGGCCCTGTTGATTCCACTTGCTGGCGCTCCTGCCAGCGCGCAAGAAACGGCAAACAGTCCGGCTGGAATTGAAGGGGGCAAGCTCTTCGCGTCGCACTGTGCCATGTGCCATGACCCGAATATTGAACGGGCACCAAGTCGAAGCGACCTTTCGCGTTATTTTCCTGAGGCCGTAAAAAAAGCCCTGACCGGCGGGCCAATGGTTCCGATGGCCAAAGGACTAACGGACGAACAGATTAATCTGATCGCGTTGAACTTGACCGGGCGGCTCCCGCGAGTTGCCGCGGACATTGGCGCGGAAGATAAAAATAAGTGCGCACCTAGCTCGCGCTTCAGAGCAGGCAATCGGTCCTGGGATGGTTGGAGTCCCGATTTGCAGAACTCGCGCTACCAGCCCCGGCCAGGGCTTAAGACGTCCGACATTCCAAAGCTTAAGGTCAAGTGGGCATTTGCTATTGGAGGTGCACGCTATGGTCAACCATCACCCGTCGGCAATCGCGTCTTTGTCGGTTCTTCGAGCGGACGTTTCTACGCTCTGGATGCGGCAAGCGGCTGTGTGGCTTGGAGTTTTACCAGCGATACGGGCATACGCACGGCGCCGTCGGTAACCCGAAACAAGGCCGCGCCGTCGGGATATGCCGTCTATTTTGGTGACTATGATCGCAAGGTCTATGCGCTTGATGCAAACAGCGGGCAGACGCTTTGGTCAACGCAGGTGGAGACCTGGCCCACTCAGTCACTGACAGGCGCGCCCGTTGTCTACAAAAACGTGATTTATGTACCAACCACTTCGCGTGAGGAGGCGGCCGCTACAGTGCCTGCCTTTGAGTGCTGCAGATCGCGCGGAAGCTTGAGCGCAATTAGTATTGAGACCGGAAAAATCCTTTGGAAAAGCTATATGATCAGGGCCGAGCCAAAGCCATACCGAATGAACTCGGTGGGAACACAGCTCTATGGCCCGGCGGGCGCCTCTATTTGGTCTGCACCGACCATAGATCCAAAGCGCAATCTCGCTTATGGATCGACTGGCGACAGTTTCACCGACGTTCCGGAAGAGAACGCCAGCGATGCCATTATTGCGTTCGACCTCAAGACCGGCGCGATGCGCTGGAAAACGCAAGTCACGGCAAACGATAACTAT
>JANYAR010000126.1 GCA_025361185.1 Alphaproteobacteria bacterium
CGACCGGCTTTTGGCGATGCCGCAGATCGACGCCGTCACCATCGCGGTGCCGGACGATCCGGGCAATGAAATCTTTCGCGACATCGCCAAGGCGTGGGGCGCGACCTGCTTTTTCGGTTCGCGGGAGAATGTGCTGGAGCGGGTGCGCGGCGCGCTGGATGCGGTGGGTGCCGATATCGCCGTGCATGTGATGGGCCAGCACTGTTTTGTCGATACCGCGCTGCTGGCGACCATGTTGAACTTCATGTCGGAAACCCGGGCCAAATTTGTGTCCTTGCCCGACGCCTTCACGCCCTATTTCGCGGGGAAGGTCTATACCCGCGCGCTTCTGGACGAGGTCGCTGCCGCGATTGAGGCTCTGCCGGAAGATCGCGCTATCCATTTTGCCCGCTATGCCGGCTTCATCGAGCAGCATCGCGCCCGGTTCGGCGCCCTGGTTTATGAACAGGTGCCGCACTATGACCGCGACTATCTGCTCAAGGTGCGCGACATGGCGCGCGAGATATTTTCCGACGACCGCATGCATGTGGATGCCACACAAGCCAGCAAGATTTCCAATCCATTGTTTGAAAGTTATGAGTTCGCCCGCAACCAGTTCGGCGCAAACGACCGGGTGCTGGATATCGCCTGTGGCGACGGTTATGGCTGCCGCATCATGGCGAATCATGTCGGCGCGGTTCTGGGCGTGGACATCAATGAGCCTCTGGTCGCTGCCAACCAGCAGAACAATACGGTGGCGAACATCTCGTATGATGTGGACGACTGTTTTGCCCTGTCGCTGGCCGATGGCGCGGTCACCGGCGCCACGGCGATGGAACTGATTGAGCATCTGCCGGTGGACCAGGTCGATCACTTTGTCGGGGAGGTACGCCGTGTGGTGGCGCCGGGCGGCAGCTTCATCTGCTCCACGCCGCAGAACAGCCATGGCGATATCCCCGTCGTGCCCTGGCATGTGAAGGAATATTCGGTCGCCGAATTGCGGGCGATCCTGGAACGTCATTTCGCCAGTGTCAAAATTCTCTCCTCCAAATCCGGCGGCCGCCTCACCGAAAGCCAGACCGGACAGAAAATGGTTGCCCTATGTCGTTAGCAAAATCCGAGATCCGCTCCTGCGTCCAACCGCTGGAAGGCGCCGACCTGGTGCTGGAATCTTTCCTGCGTCATCAGGTGAAGCACGTCTTCATCTTTCCCGGCGGCACCATCGCGCCGATTCTCGATCGCATCGAGAAACGTTCGAAGATCGAAATTGTCTGTCCGCGCACCGAACAGGGGGCCGGTTATGCCGCGCTGGGCTATGCCCGCGTCACCGGTGAAACAGCGGTATTCATGGTGACGTCTGGTCCCGGCGTCACCAATGCGGTGACACCCATTGCCGATGCCTATTTCGACAATATCCCCCTGGTGGTGATCACCGGACAGGTTGGCACCGGTGATATGCGCGGCAGCTTGCCGATCAAGCAGCGCGGTTTTCAGGAAGTCGATACGGTTGACCTGATGAAGCCCATCACCAAGGCGGCGTTCCTGGTCAAGGATATCCGCGATTTGCCGGATGTGCTGGAACAGGCCTTTTTTCTGGCGCGTTCGGGGCGCCAGGGCCCCGTGGTGGTGGACTTGCCGATGAATATCCAGCGCAGCGCCGTCGATGAGACGGCGTTCCGGGCGATTCCCAAACGCACTAAGGTCCTGCCTGTCGTGCCGGCCGAACAGATCGAGACCCTGGCGCAATGGATCAGCCAAGCGCAGCGCCCGGTCATCCTGGCCGGCGGCGGTGTGATTGCTTCCGGCGCGTATCGGGAATTGCGCGCATTGGCCGACAAATATCGCATACCGGTGACCATGAGCATGCCCGGCATTGGCGCTTACCCATCCGCCGCCGCCCTGTCGCTGGGCCTGTGCGGCTATGCCGGCAGCCAATATGCCAACATGGCGATGTACAAATCCGATCTTCTGATCGGCGTCGGCACCACCTTCCATCTGCGCCAGACCGGCAGCCTGCCCAACAAGACGGTTGAGAAGGGCCGCGTCGCCCGCATTGATCTGGACAGCAACGAATTGCGGCACAGCCGCGTGCCGTTGGACCTGGAAATCCACGGCGATGCCAAGGCGGCGCTGGCGGCGCTGGAGCGCGCCCTGCAGCACCTGACGGCGCCGCGAACCGAAGCCTGGCTGGAGCAGATTGGAGACTGGAAGGCGAAATATCCCTTGCTGGCCGGCAAGCCCGGCAAGCTGGCCAAGCCGCAGCATGTCATCGAAGCGGTGAATGCCGCGGTTCGCGGCACGCCGGTGATCGTCACCACCGGTGTCGGTCAGCACCAGGTCTGGGTGCCGCGTCACTTTGATTTCGATGCGCCCGATCGCGTGCTGTTGACCTCTTCGGGGCATGGCACCATGGGCTTTGATCTTCCCGCTGCCATCGGCGCCAAGATCGCCAACCCCCAGGCCACGGTCATCTGCTTTGTCGGCGACGGCAGCCTTCAGATGAATATTCAGGAGCTGGCCACCATCGTCGAGCGCCAGATCGACATCAAGATCGTGGTGCTGGACAATCACGCTTTGTCCATCGTGGCCCAGTTCCAGCGTCAGAATTGGAAGTCACACCCCTCCACCGGCGACAAGTACAATCCGGATTTTGCCGCGATTGCCCGGGCTTACGGCATCGCCGGTGTGTCGGTGACATCCAAGGACGGCATGGCGCAGACTGTGCGGGCCGCCTTGAACCGCAAGGGCCCCGTGCTCATCCATTGCCATGTGGACCCGCGCGAAGACTTGCTGCCCATGCTGCTGGGCGGCCACACCCTGGACGATATGTCCAATGAAACATCGTTCTGACATGGCGGCATCCGCCAAAATCGCATTGGTGACAGGCGCAGGCAGCGGCATCGGCAAGGCGACGGCCCTGGCACTGCTGGGTGCGGGCTATCGTGTGGCCTGCGGCTATAACAGCAACCGTTCCGGCGCCGAACAGATTCAGCAAAGCCATCCTTGCGCCTATGCGGTGAAGATCGATATCGCCAGCCGTGCTTCGGTGAAACGTGCCATTGCATCTTGCGTCAAACATTTCGGCCGCGGTTTCGATGTCGTCGTCAACAATGCCGCGCTGGTGCAGGAAAAGCCTTTCGAGGCCATCACCGATGCAGACTGGGACCGCATGCTTGCGGTCAATCTGCGCGGCGCCTTTATCGTGGCGCAGGAAACATTGCCCGCGATGCAGGCCCGCAAATGGGGACGGATTATCAACATCAGCTCTATCGGCGGGCAGTGGGGCGGCATGCGCCAGGTGCATTATGCCGCAGCCAAGGCCGGACTGATCAACCTGACACACTCATTGGCCAAGCTCTATTCCGGCCACGGCATCACCGCCAATGCCATCGCGCCCGGGCTGGTTGCCACCGACATGATTCAAAAGGAATTGAAATCCAAGGCGGGCAAACAGAAGGTGGCGCAGATTCCGGTTGGCCGCATCAGCCGCCCCGGCGAGATCGCCGCCGGTGTCCTGTATCTGGTATCGGATGCGGCGGGCAGCATCACCGGCCATACTTTGAACATCAATGGCGGATTGTTGATGTCATGAAGACATTGCTGATCCTGGGTGCCGGCAAGGAACAGGTCGCGGCTATCGCCGCCGCCAGGGCCAAATATATTCGTACCGTGGTGCTGGACATGAACCCCAAGGCCGATGGCCGAACACTGGCCGACGAATTTCACCTGGTCAGCACCCGCGATCGTGACGCCATTTTGAATTTCTTGGCGCAATACAAATCCCGGATCGATGGTGTCATGACGATTG
>JANYAR010000161.1 GCA_025361185.1 Alphaproteobacteria bacterium
GCGATGTGCTGTCCGACGCAAAATCCGCCAAATTTTCGGCAACGCTGGATCTCGACCGGCCACGCCGAGTAACAGTGACCGCGACGGGGCCGAGCAGCCCGAAACAAGCCGCTATGACCGTGTCATCAACCCAGTGGGTTCTGCCCGGCAAGAATATTGATGGGGGCGATGGCTGGGTGCTGGAACTGCCGGGGTTCGCGGTGAGCGCTCTCAGTCCACCGGCGGAAATCAGTCTCGCCGCGACACAGAAAATTCCCGTTCATGTGAAAGTGACCATGATGTGCGGCTGCCCTATCACGCCGAACGGGCAATGGGATGCGAACAAATTGGAGATCGTGGCGATGCTGACGCATGGTGGCAAAAGCCTCCGCACCGTGCCGCTTTCCTATGCTGGCAAGCCTAGCGAATTTGGCGCCGACATCGATGTTGCCGACAAGGGTGAGTATGAAGTGACAGTCTATGCCTATGATCCGGCGAACGGAAACACCGGCCTTGACCGGTTTGCGGTCACTGTCAGATAGACGTTTCGGGCCAACGGCTAGGCGGTAATCCTACGCGTTTGGCCGTGGCTATAGTCTGTTCACGGGCAGCTTCAAATAGGTTTGCCCATTGGCGTCCTTGGGAGGCATTTGGCCTGCGCGAATATTCACTTGGACCGATGGCAAGATCAGGACCGGCATCTCCAGCGTCTTGTCGCGCGCGGTGCGTGTCGCCACAAATGCCTCCTCGCCGACGCCCTCATGGATGTGAACATTGTGTACCTGCTGTTCGCCAACGGTGGAGTGCCAGGCATAATTGTCCCGGCCAGCTGGCTTGTAGTCATGGCACATCCACAGATGCGTATCGCGCGGAAGTGCCAGAATACGCCTGATGGAATAATATAATTCGCGCGCATCGCCGCCGGGAAAATCCGCCCTGGCCGTACCGTAATCGGGCATGAACAGGGTGTCGCCAACAAAGACATTGTCCGCGATCTTGTAGCTGACACAGGCGGGCGTATGGCCCGGCGTATTCATCACTTCAATCGTCAGGCTCCCGACGCACAGCGTCTCGCCATTTTTCAGCAGCCGATCGAAAGGCGCGCCGTCTCCCGTCACGTCTATTGCGTCGAAGATCGGCGCAAAGACCTTCTGTACGTCACGGATATGCTCGCCAATTGCGGTTTTCGCGCCCGTGACAGCCTTCAGGTAAGCCGCCGCCGACAAGTGATCGGCATGAGCGTGGGTTTCCAGAATACATTCGATGGCGAGATTGTCGGTTCGTGCCGCGGCGAGCAGCCGGTCGGCCGAATGTGTTGCGGTGCGTGCGGCCTTGGGGTCGAAATCCAACACAGGATCGATGACGACGGCACGCCCGCTCGCCGGATCGCTGACGAGATAAGTCACCGTGAAGGTTTGTTCGTCGAAAAACGCCTGAATCGCCGGCTTCATGACTTGTTCTCCGTTGCCACTTGACTATATATTAGTACTTACTAATATAACAAGGCGCAAAGGACGAAGAATATGGACGATATTTCAGCCAAGGATTTGAAGGCCATGCGCAAGCATGCGGCTGAGGCTGCCGCCATGATGGCAGCCCTGTCCCATGAAGCGCGGCTTCGGGTCCTGTGCGATCTGGTGGGAGGCGAACGCATGGCCGGCGATCTGGTGCAGCGCTCCGGCCTCAGCCAGTCCGCTTTGTCCCAGCACCTGGCCAAACTGCGCGAGGAAGGCTTGGTGGCGACCCGCCGCGAAGGCCAGGCGATTTTCTACCGCATCGCCGATCCCGATGCTGCCCGTATTCTGAGCGTGTTGCACGACATCTATTGCAAGAGGTAACGAACATGAGTCTTCCCATCATCACTCCTGGCGAAGCCAGGCGCCGCCTGGCGGACGGCTCGGCCATTCTGGTCGATATCCGCGAGCCGATTGAGCATGCGCGCGAGGCGATTCCTGGCGCAAAGCTGCATTCGCTGTCCACCCTGGATCCACCTGCCCTGTCGGCAATGGGCGGTCCCAACGCACCCGCGCTGATCTTCCATTGTCAGAGCGGCATGCGTACCGCCGACAATGCAGACCGCCTGCGCGCCTGCCGCGTGCCGGAGGCTTATATCCTGCAAGGCGGGCTTTCGGGCTGGAAGGCCGCTGGCTATCCTACAAGCATTGCCCGCACCAAGCCGATCGAGTTGCAGCGGCAAGTACAGATCGTCGCGGGCCTGCTGATCCTGACAGGCCTGCTGCTGGCATGGCGGGTATCGCCGTTGTTCCTGGGCCTCTCTGCCTTTGTCGGCGCCGGACTTGTCTTTGCCGGCATCTTCGGCTGGTGCGGCATGGCCAGGATTCTGAGCCTGATGCCCTGGAACCGGACGCCGGCCTGATGGGCGAGCTGCTTTCATTCGGCTCGGGCGGCCTGGTCGGTTTTGCCCTGGGACTTCTGGGTGGAGGCGGCTCGATCTTGGCGGTGCCGCTGCTGGTCTATGTCGTAGGCGTGAAAGACCCACATGTCGCCATCGGCACGAGTGCACTGGCCGTCTCGGTCAACGCATTCGCCAACCTCATGGCGCACGCGCGCGCCGGAACGGTGAAATGGGCCTGCGCCATTGTGTTCGCCCTGGCGGGTATTGCGGGTGCGGCACTGGGCGCGTTCCTGGGCCGGCACGTCGATGGTCAGCGGCTGCTGTTCCTGTTCGGGCTGGTGATGCTGGCGGTAGCCGCGGCCATGTTCAGCCGCCGTGCCGCAGGTGGCGATCCGCTGGTTCATATAGACCGCGCCATTGCAATCCGCTTGATGGGAACCGGCCTTGTGGTCGGCTTCCTGTCAGGGTTCTTTGGCATCGGCGGCGGCTTCCTCATCGTGCCCGCAATCATGCTGGGCAGCGGCATGGCCACTATTAATGCCGTGGGCTCGTCACTGGTCTCAGTGGGCGCCTTCGGGCTGACCACCGCCGCGACCTATGCCATGGCTGGGTTGGTGGATTGGCGGGTGGCGGCCATCTTCGTACTGGGCGGCATCGCCGGAGGACTGGGCGGCGTGAAACTGTCTGTCCATCTATCGCAAAAGCGTGGCGCACTTTCCAAAAGCTTCGCGGTCACGGTTGTCTTCGTGGCGGCCTTCGTCCTGTGGAAATCCTCGGCCGCAATTCTGCGCTGAAAACTCAGCCACTTCCCGGGCCGCACAATGCTCGTTG
>JANYAR010000004.1 GCA_025361185.1 Alphaproteobacteria bacterium
TATTGACGACCCCGGGCTTCGGGTTCGAGGCGGACTCTCGACTACCTATTTGACTCATATACAAAAAATCCGCTGCTTCCGTTTGACCTAATGTGTTGCGTCGATCGGTTGAGCCGGCAACCAAAGCGGACATTCCGGCACACGCCAAGTCTTATCGCTTTACGGGCGCATAGACGGTGAGTTGTATCTCGACAATTCCCGTATTTGACAGCAGCTCAGAGGCGAGAAAACCCCCTGATACGCCGGCCCGATCGATACGGAACTCGTATCAGCGTTGGCATAATTGCATTAGAGCCGCATCGGGATTACGCTACCCTGGCTTTAGATCGGAGTTGAATCCGACGAGCGCGCCGATGGTCCACCACGGCGCTAAGGGGAGCTTTATGAAATCGCAAACCGCAGCTTGCCTGCTTGTGGCGACCGCTGTGGTCGTCCTGCTTTGTGCAGCGGGCCAGTGAGATGAGAAATCCCTTTCTTCGTTCGTGCCGGAACCTGGTTTCCGAAATGCCGCTATTGGCCGGCACCGTCGGAATTCATGATAATGCCGGCACCGCTCGCCAACGGGAAGTAGCGATGGACCGGCGGCTGTCGGGGGAAGCAGAATGAGAGGATTTTGCACGAGCGAGAGGCGCTGTACCTTGCGCACATTCCTGCTGGTTACCAGTATCACGCTGTGCGGCGCGGTCGCATCGGCTCAAGACAATTATCCCGCCCAGCCAGGCAAGGACTGGCCGATCTATGGCGGCAGCTACAATAACCAGCGCTATTCTTCGTTAAAAGAAATAACACCAGCCAATACCCGCAATCTTCAAAGCAAATGGATGTATCACGTCGAAGGACTGCAGGGTCTGGAAAGCGTGCCTGTGGTGGTCAACGGCATCATGTATGTCAGCGGCTACAACCGGATCGACGCCCTGGATGCCCGCACCGGCAATGTCATCTGGCGCTTCCGCCGCCAGCCGGCGACAGCAGCCTATCAGCGCGGCGCGGCCGTCGCGCACAATCGCGTCTATGTCACTACCAATGACGGCCATGTCCTGGCGCTGGATGCGCGGACCGGTGCGCAACTCTGGGAATCGAAAGGGGGGGCCAAAGTCTCTTTTTCCGGCATACCGCCGCTGGTCGCGAACGGCAAGATTCTGGTCGGTGGCAATCGCTTCGGCACGGCCGGCGATGGCGGTGGCTTTATTGAAGCCTTTGATGAGCAGACGGGCGAGTATCGCTGGACTTGGCGCTCTGTTCCAGAGAAAGGCGATCCGGCCTCAGAGAGCTGGGGTGGCCATGAGCCCGGCGGTGGCCCGATCTGGATCGGCGGGGCCTACGATCCGGAGCTAAAGCTTGTCTATTACGGGACGGGCCAGCCCAATCCTCAATGGTCTGGCAAGGGGCGCCCAGGCGATAACCTCTATTCCGATTGCATCGTCGCGCTCGATGTCGATACCGGCAAGCTGAAATGGTACTTCCAGAACACGCCGCACGACACGCACGACTATGACTCGACGGAGATTCTCGTCCTTGCGGACATGACCTTCAAAGGCAAGCCGCGCAAGGTCGCGCTGCAGGCCAACCGCAACGGCTTCTATTACATTCTCGATCGCACCAATGGCGAATTCCTCCAGGCGACACCGTTCGTCAGCCGGGTGGATTGGGGCACTGTCGATCCAAGGACCGGCAAGGGGCTGCCCGATCCGGCGCACGAGCCTACCGTCAAAGGCACCATCACCTGTCCATCCACCGCGGGAGCGACCAACTGGCCGTCGCCGGCCTACAATCCCGCGACCGGTCTTTTCTATGTCACCGCCACGGAAGGATGTGGTGTCAACACGTTGGCGAGTTCGGCGCCGGATTCCGAAACCAGCTACCTGGAAAGCCCGCGCGACAAGGAGAGCTGGCAGCTTTACACCCGGGCCATCGACGCCAAGACCGGCGCCATCAAGTGGGACTACAAGCAGGTCCGCTCCAACCATTATGGACCCGGCCTGCTGACCACCGAAGGCGGCATTGTCTTCTCACCGGAACAGTTCGGCCAGGTTTCGGTGCTCGATGCCAGGACCGGGCGCTCGCTATGGCACTACAATACGGGCGACCTGATCACCGCCAGCCCGCTCACCTACAGCGTGGACGGCCATCAATATCTGGCAATCGCGTCCGGCACCAACATTCTCACCTTCGGCCTGCCGGAGCGCGTCACCGCAGCGGAGAAGAAGCCATGAAGCGCGGTCTGACCACGGCTCTCCTGCTCGGTCTTGTCCTTCCATTGGCAATTTTGCCGGCCCAGGCGCAGCGCCGCGGTGCTCCTGCCGGCCCGCCCAATCCTTTTGCCGGCAACAGCCAGGCCATCGCGCAGGGAGAGCAGGTGTATAACCAGAACTGCACCTCCTGTCATGGTCCCAATGGCGGCGCCGGCGAGATCGGGCCGGAGATCGTCCATAACCTGTCGGTGCCGCTGCGCGGCGAGTTGAACGACGAGCAGATACTGGATGTGATCCGCAACGGCGCGCCGGGCACGGTCATGCCGGCCTGGAAGGGAAAGCTGGCGGACGACGATATCCTCAGGATTGGCGCTTTCCTGCATTCCCTGCGAGGGACGGCGATCGATAACCCGCTTGCGGGCAATGTCGCCCATGGCGAGGAGATTTTCTGGGGCAACGGCCAGTGCGGCTCCTGCCACATGCTGGGCGGCAAGGGCGCTCTCAAGGGGCCCGATCTCACCAACGTCGCAGCGGAATACAAATCCAATCTCATCGTCGATGCGCTCACCAAGCCCAATCACCGCATCTTTGGTGATGGCGGCGTGCATTTGCGCGCGCTGCCCGCGATGGACACCTATGACGCAGTCCATGTCACGCTTAACAACGGTCGGACCGTCGACGGTGTGCTGCTGAATCAGGACAGCTATTCGCTGCAGCTGATGGGCGATGACAATCAGCTTCATCTGCTGGACCGGTCGCAGGTCAAGGCAGTTGTGAACAAGCCGCCGCTGATGCCGACCGATTATGACAAGCGCCTCACTAAGGAGGAGTTTGCCGACCTGATGGCGTTCCTGACGCGGCAAGGGCGCAAGGCGCCGGCCACCGTATCGGCGCCGCGAAACGCCGACCCGGACTGACCAGCCAAATGGAGTATCTGACGCACAACCGTTTCAAAACAAGAGGGGAATGACATGCTTGCAAATTCCAAATCTACCGTTTCACTGATCGCCCTGCTCGCCGGTTTATCCAGCGGGTCGGCCTACGCGCAAAACGCATCTGAATCGACGGAAACGGTGGTCGTCACCGGCTCGCGCGTTATTACGAATATCGCCAATTCTCCCACGCCTTTAACGGCCCTCTCGAATGAACAGCTCACACAGATGACACCGACATCTGTGTCGGACGCCTTGGTTAAGTTGCCGGTGCTTTCCGCCTCCGTTTTTCCCCGCCAAGCGTACCAGAATCTGACCATCCTCAACCTGCGCAATTTCGGTGGAAATCGAACCCTTACTATGCTGGATGGCCACCGCTTAACCCCCTCGCTGCAGGACGGTACGGTTGGTGTTGAAACTCTGCCTCTGACGCTCATGTCGCGGACGGAAGTGGTGACGGGTGGCGCCTCTGCCGTCTATGGTTCCGATGCGGTCTCCGGCGTTGTCAATTTTATTTTGGATAAGGCTTTCACCGGCTTCAAGGTGGAGGCCAATGGCGGCATCTCGACCTACGGGGATGGCGCGAGCTTTAAGCTTGAGGCAGCAGCGGGAACGAGCCTTTTTGGCGGGCGCGGCCACATCGAAGTCGCAGTAAGCAGCCGGCACCGCGATCTGGTGTACGATTATGCGCGTCCCTACGGCTACCAGCCCTGGGTGCAAACCGGCGCAGGCTCGGTCGCCAATCCTTATGTGGACACTCCGTTTGCGCGGCGCCCCACGGCTCCGTTTGGCGGCGCGGTCACCCTTTGCGGCGGGTGTGCGGCCACAGGCTACAATTTCTATACTCCCGGCGTCCTCACGCCCTACAACCCTGGAGCCCTGACGGGCACGAGCAATGTCACGCAGGGCGGCGATGCCGGCTACAACAAATGGGGCAGCGCGCTTAACGGGGTGAAAGTCAACTCCGCCTTTGGCCGGTTCAGTTATGACCTGGATGACAACACCACTTTCTTTATCAATGCAACAGCGAGCGAGACGGGCAACCGCGCCTCGTATTTTCCAATCAAGATCGGGCCCGTAACCTTTGGCGGCCTGTACTACAGGAACAATCCGTTTCTTCCGGCCGCGACACAGACTCTGTTGAACAATAACGGAACGAGCCCGGCCTTTTTCGTACCGGCTACAGGCACCCAGGGCAACAACGGTGGTTCCAATGCAACCAACACGTTTGTCATGGGCAAGTTCCTCGATGGCGGACCTGGGCAGGAACAGGGAGGGCGCGCTGTCGACCGGCTGCTTTCGGTTGCGACGGGTCTGGACGGTCACTGGGGAGGTTACAGCTGGAGCTTGTATTACTCGCACGGCGAAGCCCGGGAGAATTCTATCGTCACGGCCAACCAGGATTACCAGCATCTGTACGCGGCTCAGGATGCCGTCCTAGCGCCCCCCGGCACCGGCCCCGGCGGTGTAACCTCCAATGTCAACCCTAATGCGACGGTTCAGTGCTATGCCGCAACCCAGGCGGCGACAGCGGCAGCGTATAAAAACTGCGTCCCACTAAATCCGTTTGGCCCCGGCCCGCTGTCTACGGCGTCGTTCAACTGGATAAACGCCGATACCCCGACCACGATGACCAACAAAATGGACAATGCCGAAATCAGCATCGCCGGCAGCCCGATCGAAACCTGGGCCGGTCCGGTCACCGTGGCGCTGTCCGGTCAAGCACGTTTCATGTCCTTGGTTATCGTGCCCGGCGGCGAAAATAGAACCGGGTTGGTCGATTGCACCGGCCTGCGCCTCTGCGATCCGACCGCGTTCCGCTGGTTGTCCGGCGGATCGCCAGTATCTGCCCGCAACGACGTGGAAGAAGGGGCTGTTGAAGCCAACGTGCCCTTACTCAAAGATTCTGCATTTGGAGACAGCCTGAACATCAACCTGGCCGGCCGCTATACCAACTACAGCACTTCGGGCGGGGTGCAGACCTGGAAGATTGGTCTCAATTACGGGGTCAACGATCTGATCCGGTTCCGTAGTACCTTGTCCGTCGATATTCGCGCTCCGAATCTGTATGATCTGTATCAGCCGACTACCACGTCCTCGGGATCGGGGTATTTCGACATCCACACCTCGACCCAGAATAATACGCAGGTAGTCAGCGGCGGTAACCCAAATCTGCAACCGGAAATTGCCCGCACTTTCACCGCCGGTGTCGTGTTAACGCCTGAATGGTTCCCGGGATTCACAGCGTCCCTCGACTACTACCGGGTGCGTCTGCATAACGCGATCGGCCAGATTTCCGGCACCAACGTGTCGATCCAGAATCTCTGCAATGGCTCAGGTGGAACTTCGCCCTATTGCGCGTTGTATGTACGGCCGCTTCCCTTCAGCGATACATCACCGGCGAACTATCCCACTAAGGTATTCTCGAACACCCAGAACACAGCGCTTGTGGAGATTGAAGGGTTTGACCTTGAGACAAACTATGCCTTCGATGCACTTGGGGGGAATTGGAACGCACGTCTGCTGGCGAACTATCAGCCGGTAAATCAAAACCAGGCCTATCCGGGCGCACCGTTTACCTTCACCTCCGTACCGCCCAACAGTGATTTGATATCGAAGACCCATATCAACCTTTCTCTGTCTTACCGGCTGGACAGTTGGACGTTTGCGGCGCAGGACCGCTGGCTTGGCAGATACAGCAGGGTTTCGACAGTGGGCGTCTCGCAAGTCTATGTCGACCCCTGGATCCGCGCGAAAAACTATGTCGATGTCGACATCGACCGGGACTTTCAAATGGGTGGTGCTGACATGACCGCCTACTTTAACGTTCAGAATTTCTTCAATGCTAAAGGGCAGGTTTATGAAAATAGCGCGGTGCAGGGCATCCACTATCCGATTCCGGCCGAAGAAGACATCATGGGCCGTTACTTCACCATCGGTCTAAGGGCCAAATTTTAGGCTGGCTTTGCGGGCTCTTCGGCGAGTGTCGAAGAGCCCGATTTCTTCGCGCTATAATTCCGTGGCATCCCTGTGGAGGAATTTGAAGGTCGACGCCCGGCCCGCCATTTCGCTGGCAGGCGCCGGTAGATACAAATGTTCCTAGAGGCCGAATGTCCGCTATTGGCGCAAAGCGGAC
>JANYAR010000016.1 GCA_025361185.1 Alphaproteobacteria bacterium
ACCTACAAGCTGGACGCCTCCGCCCATGCCTCGCCTATCACCTATCGCGGCAAGGACGGCAAGCAGTATGTGGCCGTGGTCGCCACCGGCGGTTCGCTCACGCGCAGTCCGCCGATCGGCGACAGTGTGGTGGTCTTCGCATTGCCGTAGCGGCGGTCTTGCCGGATGCGTCCAGACCTGTAGATTGCCACGGGCGGCGTCGGCTTTGGCCAGTGAATCCGCATAAAAAACTGTGAAAAGCCTATCCGGGGAACACCATGTCGCATTTTCGCATTTGCATGATGACTTTTGGCTTGGTGGCGGGCGCCGCCCTGGCGGGCAACTTGGCCCAGGCCGCACCGGGGACCGACTGGCCCAATTACGGCAATGATCGCGGCGCCATGCGCTATTCGCCGCTGACCCAGATCACGCCGGCGAATGTGAGTTCGCTGAAAGTGGCCTGGACCTATCACATGAAGCCGGCGGACGCGACGCGCGTCGCCACCACCGAAACCACGCCGCTGGTGGTGGGTAATGTGATGTATCTGGGCTCGCCCTATGGCCGTATCTTGGCGCTGGACGCCACCACCGGCAAGGAATTGTGGGTCTACAAGATGCCGGGCAACACGCGCCCCGCCCCGCGCGGCATGGCCTATTGGCCGGGCGACGGTAAATATGCACCGGAGCTGTTGTTTGGCACCAATGACGGCAAGATGCTGGCGGTCAACGTCAAGACCGGCAAGCTGGCGGAAGACTTCGGTGATCACGGCGTGGTCAACCTGAAGACGCCGGAGATCATGCGCGGCTATGACAAGAATTACGCCCTGACCTCACCGCCCGGCATCTACAAGAATCTGGTGATGACCGGCGCCGACGGACCTGAGGAATCGCGCAGCACCTCGGGCGACGAGCGCGCCTGGGACGTGCGCACCGGCAAGCTGGTCTGGACCTTCCATGCCGTGCCGCGCGAGGGCGAATTCGGCAACGATACCTGGCCCAAGGACGGCTGGCAGAACCGCGCCGGCGTGAACATCTGGAACATGATCACCGTCGACGACAAGCGCGGCATCGCCTTCTTGCCCTTCACGGGGCCCGGGCCCGACCGCTGGGGCGGCGACCGGCACGGCATGAATTTGTTCGGCAATGCGCTGGTGGCGGTGGACGCCAATACCGGCAAGCGGCTGTGGCATTTCCAGCTGTTGCATCACGAGGTATGGGACTGGGATCAGCCCACCCCGCCCATGCTGTTTGACGTCAAGAAAAACGGCAAGACCATCCCCGCCGTGGCGGCGATGAACAAGTCCGGCTATCTGTTCATCCTGGACCGCCTGACCGGCAAGCCGCTCTATGACGTCAAGGAAGTGCCGGTGCCCAAGAGCACCGTCACCGACGAGGAAACCTGGCCCACCCAGCCGGTGCCGGTAACGCCGCCGCCGCTGGCGCGCCAGAGTTTTACCGCTGCCACCGACGTGACGAACATCACGCCGGAGCTGGAAAGCTTCTGCAAGAAGCTGATCGCCACCAACAAGCTGCATGACAGCGTGCCCTTCTCGCCGCTCACCATGGATTCGCAAGTCGCGCGTTTCCCCGGCAGCGGTGGCGGGCCGGAATGGGGCGGCGGCGCCTTCGATCCCAAGCTGGGCTATTTCATCATCAATACCCAGGAGCTGGGCTCGATCGAGCAGCTGGAGAAGAAGAAGGACGGCTATTGGGGTTCGACCACCGGCCCGGACAGCTTCTTCCAGCAGGAGATACCGGGCCATGGCTACTACCCTTGCCAGAACCCGCCATGGGGCGATCTGTGGGCCGTAAACGTCAACACCGGTAAGGTCGCCTGGCGCGTCAATCTGGGCGTGAGCGACATCATGCCGGAAGGAAAGCGCAATACCGGTCGCCCCAATCTGGGCGCGCCGCTGACGACGGCGAGCGGCCTGATCTTCATCGGCGCCACCGACGACAGCCGCTTTCGTGCGTTTGAAACCAAAAGCGGCAAGGAGCTGTGGACCCACAAGCTGGATGCGTCGGCCCATGCCTCGCCGGTGGCCTATCAGGGCACAGACGGCAAGCAGTATGTCGCCGTCGTGGCGACGGGCGGGTCGTTCGTGCACAGCCCGTCGGTTGGCGACAGCCTGGTGGTATTCGGGCTGCCCTGAGCGCGGATACGATGACTGGCGGGGCTAATGCTGCGCCAGTTTTTCGCGCGCGGCCTCGGCGCATTCGCCGGTCATGGTGAAGTAGCGCTGCACGGCGTCGGCGCCGATCTCATAGGGGTGAGCCTCGCCCGACCGGCGCAGCTTGACCAGCCGGCCACGCTCCCAGGCATCGTCGAACTCGGAATGGTTTGACATCACGATGGTGGCGCCGACCGCCTTTGCGGCGTCGGCCATCTTGTGCTGGGACGCAATATAGGTGTCATAGCGCGCCACATCCTTGGGGAAGTTGAAGGCGGTGCCGCCGGAATAAGCCACTGTCAGCGGCCGGCCGTGATCTTTCACGGTGAAAATCAGCGACAAGGTGCCCAAGGTGTGACCGGGCGTGGTGACAAGGGTCACACCGCCGTCGCCCAAGGTGATCTTCTGACCGTCGGTGGCGATGACATCGCGCTTGGGCACACCGCCCGGCATGGTGACGCTCTTTTCGATCAGATCCCAGTCGGGAGCGCCCATCACCACATGGGTGCCATAGCGATCCTGCAGCAGCCGCGCACCCTCGTCATGATCGCCATGGGCGTGGGTGATGACGACATATTTGATGGTACCGGGGTCCAGGCCCAGTTTTTTCAATCCCTCAACGATCTCCGGCTCCACCGCATAATTGTACAGGGTGTCGATCAGGATGATGCCGCCGCTGGTCTGCAGCGCCCAGGCGGAATGGACTTTGGTGCCGACCCAATAAAGATTGTCGAACATCCTGGCCGGCTCGGCATACCAGCTGGCGCGGTCGGGAATGGCACGCGCGCCGCCCCCACCGCCGACCGGTGCATCCGGCACGATGCAAAGCCTTGCGATGGTGCCGGGGAAATCGGTGCCTTCTGCCTTTTTGGCCGCCGCCAAATGTGCATCCACGGAAGGTTGCGCGGCGGCGCTCAGACAGGAGGCAGCCAAAGCCAGTGCAGTGATGGATTTCCTCATCCTAGCGATGTGCGGCATTGAAGGCTTCCAATCCCTTGGCTCCGGGGCAGAGTTCCTTCTCCGACAGGCGGTTGAGCGGCGTCGCAACCGTGTTGAGGTTGGCGTGCATGTCGCGGGCGCCCGAATCCATATAGATCAGCCCGGTGACCAGCTCGCCAGCCGCGGCGCGGCTTTGCAGGTAATTCATCGCCCCGATGCGGTCGAAGGGATCATAATCGGCGGCCAGCTTGGCCAGCTTGAGCGTCGAGCCATCGTGCAGGGCCACTTCCTCGGATGTGCCGGGGGCATACTCCACGGTGATGGCCTCGCGCGGCTCCATGAGATCCAGCCGGTTCACCGCCTCATTGTGGGCGCGCACGAAATCATAGGCCTTGGTCGAACCGGCATGATTGTTGAAGGCGACGCAGGGGCTGACAATGTCGATGAAGGCGGGGCCGGGATGGCTCATCGCCGCCATGATCAGCGGCACCATCTGTGCCTTGTCGCCGGAAAAGCTGCGGCCGACAAAAGTCGCCCCCACCATCAAGGCCATGCTGACCAGGTCGAGCGGGGAATCGGTGTTGAAGCCGCCGGCCTTGCTCTTGGAGCCCTTGTCGGCGGTGGCGGAAAACTGGCCCTTGGTCAGGCCGTACACGCCGTTATTCTCGGTGATATAGACCATGTTCACGCCGCGGCGCACGCAATGCACGAATTGTCCCAACCCAATGGAAGCGGAGTCGCCGTCGCCCGACACGCCCAGATAGAGCAGGTCGCGATTGGCCAGATTGGCGCCGGTCAGAACCGACGGCATGCGGCCATGCACCGAATTGAAGCCGTGGCTTTGTCCCAAAAGATAATCCGGCGTCTTAGACGAGCAGCCGATGCCTGACAGCTTGGCGACGCGGTGCGGCTCGATGTTCAGTTCGAAACAGGCCTGGATGATGGCGAAGGAAATCGAGTCATGGCCGCAACCGGCGCAAAGGGTGGAAACCGAACCTTCATAGTCGCGATGGGTAAAGCCCAGTCTGTTTACCGGGATGGCGGGATGGCGCAGCGTGGGCTTGGCGATAAAGGTCATTCCGCGGCTTCCTTGGATTTGAGCGCGATGCGTTCGGCGATGGCGGCGATGATGAAGCGCGCGGTGATAGGCGTTCCGTCATAGTGCAAGACGGAAATGAAGCGTGCCGGATCTATGCCGCACTCATTGACCAGCAGCGAGCGCATCTGGGCATCGCGGTTCTGTTCCACCAGGAAAATCTGGTCATGGGTATTGACGAAATCCAGCACCGCATCGCTGAAGGGAAAGGCGCGCAGCCGCAACGTGTCCAGATGAACGCCGTCACCTTCCAGGGCCACCAGCGCTTCATCCATCGCAGCGCTGGTCGAGCCGAAATAGATGACGCCGTTCTTTGTTCTTTCTTGGGCCTTCTCCTTGGCGCGCCGCAGGATGGGCGCGGGCACCAGCGATTTGGCGGTTTCGAATTTGCGCAGCAGGCGCTGCATATTGTCCTGATAGACCGGGCCTTCCTCGCTGTACTTGGCGAAGCGGTCACGGCTGGTGCCGCGGGTGAAATAGGCGCCTTTGGTGGGATGGGCGCCGGGCAGGGTGCGATAAGGAATGGCGTCTCCGTCCACATCCAGATAGCGGCCGAAGGTCTTGCCCGCTTCCAGCTCCTCAGCCGTCATCACCTTGCCGCGATCATAAACGCGGCTGTCGTCCCACTGAAATGGCGCGCACAGCCAGTCGTTCATGCCGATGTCCAGGTCTTCCAGCACGAAGACAGGGGTCTGCAGCCGCTCGGCCAGGTCGAAAGACAAAGCGCAGAATTCAAACAACTCACCCGGGTCCTGCGGCAACAGCAGCACATGCTTGGTATCGCCGTGGGACGCATAGGCGCAGATCATCAAATCGGCCTGCTGGGTGCGGGTTGGCATGCCGGTGGAAGGGCCGCCGCGCTGCACATCGATGATCACGGCCGGGATTTCCGCAAAATAGGCCAGCCCCAGGAATTCCTGCATCAAGGAAATGCCGGGGCCGGACGTTGCGGTGAAGGCCCGTGCGCCGTTCCAGCCCGCCCCGATCACCGTGCCGATGGCGGAGATTTCGTCTTCCGATTGAATGATGGCGAATTTGTTTTTCCCAGACTCCGCATCGACCCGGTATTTGCGGCAATGCTTGGCGAAGGCTTCCGCGACCGAAGTCGAGGGCGTGATGGGATACCAGGCCGCCACCGTGGCGCCGCCATAGACGCAGCCCAGCCCCGCCGCATCGTTGCCGCTGACAAAGATACGGTTTCCCACTTCATCGGCGCGCGCGATCTTCAGCCCGCACTGGCCCGAAAGATGGTCACGGGCATAGTCATGACCTATGCGCAGCGCCTGGTGGTTGGGGGCGATCAGCGCGTCCTTGCCCTTATATTGTTCGCCAACCAGCTGTTCCAGCACCGCCAGCTCCATGCCCAGAAGCTGGGCCAGGGCGCCGACATAGATGATGTTCTTGAACAGTTGGCGCTGGCGCGGATCCTTGTAAGTGGCGTTGCAGATCTCGGTCAGCGGCATGCGCACGATGTTGATATCGTCGCGGAACCTGGAGGCAGGAACAGGACGGGAGGAATCGTAGAACAGGTAGCCGCCAGGGTCGATCGAGGCGATGTCCTTGTCCCAGGTCTGCGGGTTCATCGCCACCATCAGGTCCACGCCGCCGCGCCGCCCCACCCAGCCCTTGCCGGAGACGCGCACCTCATACCAGGTCGGCAGGCCCTGGATGTTGGAGGGAAAGATGTTGCGCGAGGCCACTGGAACGCCCATGCGCAGAATGGCGCGGGCGAACATCTCATTGGCGCTCGCCGACCCCGAGCCGTTGACGTTGGCGAATTTCACCACAAAGTCGTTGACGGATTTTATCGCCGGCATGCGTACTCCGTCTTGGGCGCGTTCAGCAGAAATTTCTGCATATCCCAGGCGCCGGTGGGGCAGCGCTCGGCGCACAGCCCGCAATGCAGGCAGAGGTCTTCATCCTTGGCCATCACACGCCCCGTTTTGAGCACGCTGGAGATATACAGGTCTTGGTCCGGATGCAGCGCGGGCGCCATCAACCGCGTGCGCAGCTCGTCTTCTTCGCCATTGGCGGTGAAGGTGATGCAGTCCATCGGGCAGATGTCGACACAGGCATCGCATTCGATGCATTTGGGTGTGTCGAACACGGTCTGGACATCGCAGTTCAGGCAGCGCTCAGCTTCCGCAAAGGCCTGCTGGATGTCAAAGCCCAGTTCCACTTCCAGCTTCACGTCCTTCAGGGTTTTCTCGATGGGGGCGTGGGGTACCTTGAAGCGATGGTCGTTGGAGATGTCGTTGTCATAGCTCCATTCATGAATGCCCATCTTCTGGCTCGACAGATTGACCATGGGCGGCGGGCGCTGGTGCACATCCTTGCTCTGGCACAGCAGATCGATGGAGATGGCGGCGTCATGGCCGTGCGCCACCGCCCAGATGATGTTCTTGGGCCCGAACGCCGCATCGCCGCCGAAGAAGACCTTCGGGTTGGTGGACTGGAAAGTGGCGGGATCGACGCATGGCATATCCCATTTGTCGAACTCCAGGCCGATGTCGCGCTCGATCCAGGGGAAGGCGTTTTCCTGGCCCACCGCCACCAGCACGTCGTCGCATTCCATGGTTACGTCGGGCTCGCCCGACGGGATCAGGCTGCGGCGGCCTTTGGCGTCGAGTTCCACCTTCACCTTCTCGAACTTCACAGCGGTCAGCTTGCCGTGCGCGTGCAGGAACTGTTTGGGTACCAGGAAATTGTGAATCGGGATGCCTTCATGCATGGCATCCTCCTTTTCCCAGGGCGATGCCTTCATCTCCGCAAAGCCGGAGCGGACAACGACGTTCACCTGCTCGCCGCCCAGCCGCCGCGAAGTGCGGCAGCAGTCCATCGCGGTGTTGCCGCCGCCCAGTACAATTACGCGCCTGCCGATGCTGGTGGTATGGCCGAACGAGACCGATGCCAGCCAATCGATGCCAATATGGATGTTGGCGCCTGCCTCCTTGCGGCCGGGAATATCCAGCTCGCGACCGCGCGGCGCGCCGCAGCCGACAAAGATGGCGTCGTAATCCTGCGCCAACAGCGATTTCAGGGAGGCGATCTTCTGGCCTAGCCGCAGTTCCGGCTGGAGGTCCAGGATGTAATTCACTTCCTCATCCAGCACGCTCTCCGGCAGCCGGAATTTGGGGATTTGGGTGCGCATCATGCCGCCGGCGGCGGCATCGCCGTCATACAGAACCACTTCATAGCCAAGCGGCAGCAGGTCGCGCGCCACCGTCAGCGAGGCAGGTCCCGCGCCGATCAACGCCACCCGCTTTCCGTTCTTCTGCGATGCGGGCGCCGGCATGCGGGCCCTCACATCGTCCTTGTTGTCGGCGGCGACGCGTTTGAGACGGCAGATGGCGACTGGCTCAGCCTTCTTGGTGACTTCTTCAACGCGGCCGCGCCGGCAGGCAGGCTCGCAGGGCCGGTCGCAGGTGCGGCCCAGGACGCCGGGAAAGACATTGGAGTGCCAGTTGACCATATAGGCGTCGGAATAACGCCCCGCCGCGATCATGCGGATATATTCGGGCACCGGTGTGTGCGCCGGACACGCCCATTGGCAATCGACGACCTTGTGAAAATAATCGGGATTGGCGATGTCGGTGGGTTTCATCCCACCGGCAGCCTGACCGTTAGACTGGCCATTCGTCGCGCCCGACACTGGCCGGGACGGTTCACTCACGGATGCACTACTCATGATGCTGACTGCTTCCCCAATGACATGCCCCAATACGGACCAACGTCTGACGGATGATTCAGCGAAGTGTGTTGCTGGTCCTTGTGCTCTTTTTTCAGCATGTCCGGGGGTGTGGCCGGCTGCTTCCTGTTTCCCTGAAGCGCCATACTAGCGGGGGCATCAGGCCGGCAAAAGGGTTAGTTGCCCCTGGGCAGGGCCTCAGGACGAAAAAACATTCTATTACAGGGTGTTAATTGCGCGAGGACGGTTAACGTCAGACGGCGTCCAGCCGCTGGTCGGGCCGCATGCGGGTGGTCAGCGCCATGCCGACCAGCATCAGCACCATGCTGCCGACAAAGGGCAGCTGCCAATTGCCGGTCACATCGATCAAATAGCCGCCCACCACCGGGCTGATGATCGCTGCCAGTGCCGAGCCGGAATTCATGATGCCGCTGGCAGTGCCTGATGCCTGCGGCGCGATATCCATGGGCACCGCCCACATCGGACCGATGGTCATCTCGGCGAAGAAAAATCCGGCCGACAGACACAGCAGCGACACCATCAGGTCATGGCTGAACATCAGAGGAAGCAGCGACAGGCAGGTTGCGCCCATGCAGACCGCGACCATCTGGCTGCGGGCGCGGCGCAAATCGCCGGTGCGCGCATAGATGCGGTCGGTCACAATGCCGCCCAGTGAATCTCCGATCACACCTGCCAGAAAGACGCTGGAGGAAAAGAGCGCCGATTTTCCGAGATTCAGATTCTGGCTGTGCAGGAAATATTGCGGGATCCAACTCAGGAACAGCCACAGCGTCCAGCCATAACAGAAATAGACGATGGTGACCGGCGCCATGCGCTTGAACAGTGGTCCCCACGGCACCGCAAGTCCCTTTGGCTTGGGTGCGGGCAACGCGTCGCGTTCTTCCTGTGTCAGGCCCGGATGTTCTGACGGGCTTTCCCGGAAGATGAGCATCCAGACGATCACCCAGACAAAGCTGATGGCGGCGCAGACAAAAAATGAGGCCCGCCAGCCATAGAGGCTCATGACCACAACGATCAGTCCGGGCGCCAGCGCATTGCCCAGCCGGGCTGCGGCATGGGTGATGCCTTGCGCAAAGCCCCGGTCTTTGGCGGCGACCCAGCGCGCCATGGCGGCGGTGGCGGCGGGAAAGGTCGCGCCTTCGCCCAATCCCAGCAGCAGCCGTGCCAACAACAGCGAGGCAAGTCCGCCCGCCAGCCCGGTCAGAACCGTGGCCGAGGCCCAGATCAGGCTGCAGGCAATTAAAGTCCGGCGGGTGCCGAACCGGTCGCTGACCCAGCCGCCGATGATCTGGAAAACCAGATAGGGATAGGCGAAAGCCGAGAAGACCAATCCGATCTGGGTCTTGGAAAGATGGAAGTCCTTGCCGAAGCCCACCGCCGCGGTGCTGACATTGACCCGGTCAATATAGGTGATCAGGTACATCAGCGACAGCATCACCAGCACAATGCCGGTGGGACGAAAGAGCTTCATGGCCAATCCTTCCGCGTCTTGAATTGCGCTTTTTTAGTTGGTCGCGCCGGCAGGCCCTTCGGGTTGCCGGCCGCTCGATATTATTATGCGGTTTTTGCAGCACCGCTTTGTGACGGATGGCCGGCGAAATACTCCATCGCGGCTTCTATCCCGCTGCCGGCCAGATTGACGCCTGCCAGTTTCAAACCCATCTCGCAGCCGGCCAGGGTGGCAAGCAGGGTCAGATCATTGCTGTTGCCCAGATGGCCGATGCGGAAGGTGCGTCCTTTGAGCTTGCCCAACCCCGCACCCAATGACAGGTCGAAGCGCTGCAGGATGGTCTTGCGCAACGCGTCGGCATCCACGCCGGCGGGAACGATGATGCCGGTCAGCACCGGGGAGTGAAGATCCTTGTCGGCGCACTGCACCGGCAAGCCCCAGCTTTGCACCGCGCTGCGCACACCGGCCGACCAACGCTTGTGGCGAGCGAAGATCGCATCCAGCCCTTCGGCTTCGATCATCTCCAGGGCTTCGTGCAGGCCGTAAAGCAGGTTGGTGGCGGGCGTATAGGGGAAATAGCCGGATCTGTTCATCTCCACGATTTCGTCCCATGCCCAATAGGATTTGGGAAGTTTCGCGGAGCGGGACGCCTCGATGGCGCGCGGCGATAGCGCGTTGAATCCCAGGCCCGGCGGCAGCATCAGGCCCTTTTGCGAGCCGCTGATGGTGACATCTACGCCCCATTCGTCATGGCGGTAGTCCGCGCTGGCCAGGCCCGAGATGGTGTCCACGATCAGCAGCGCGGGATGTTTCGCTGCGTCGATTGCCTTGCGCACCGCTGCGATATCGGAGGTCACGCCGGTGGAGGTCTCGTTATGGACCACGCATACCGCCTTGATGCGATGCTCCTTGTCTTTCTCAAGCCGCTCCTGGATCAGCGATGCCTGAGCGCCATGCCGCCAGCCGGGCGCTTCCGGCAGCTGCGCATCGCCGCCGCGCCATTCCAGAATTTCGGTCGACAGGCCGAGCCGCTTTGCCAGCCGCGCCCACAGCGCGGCAAACTGGCCGGTCTCGTACATCACCACATGGTCGCCGGGGCTCAGCACATTGACCAGGGCCGCCTCCCAGGCGCCGGTGCCCGAAGACGGATAGATCACCACCGGATGGCTGGTCTTGAAAATGCGCTTGATGCCTGACGTCAGCTTCAGGCCCAAGGCACCGAATTCCGGCCCGCGATGGTCGATGGTGGGCAGGCTCAACGCGCGCAGAATGCGATCGGGCACCGGGCTGGGGCCGGGAATTTGCAGGAAATGATGACCCACAGGATGGAAATCGAGCGTCAGCATGTGCGTCCCTAATCTTTGTGTTCTTTGGTCAAAATGCTATGGTTCCTGCACCGGAATTGCAAACTTCGCAAATTGGCAGCACCAAGCTGCCGCGCCCCTGTTAAGGCCCTACCTCGCGTGCTGATCAAACCCGTGTCTGAGGGCAACGAAACCAGCGAGCTATTGTCGCGCCGCCTCAGCGCCGAAACCGAGGGCGAGGTGCTGTTCGATACCGGTTCGCGCGGCCGCTATGCCACCGACGCCTCGATCTATCAGATCATGCCGGTGGGCGTATTGGTGCCCCGCACGGACCGCGATGTGGCGATTGCCATCGATATCGCGCGCGACCTGAAAGTGCCGGTGCTGCCGCGCGGCGCCGGCACCAGCCAGTGCGGCCAGACGGTTGGCGCCGCCCTGGTGATCGACAACAGCAAATATCGCCGCGCCATCCTGAATGTGGATACCGAAAATCGCACCGCCAAGGTCGAGCCGGGCCTGGTGCTGGACCATCTCAACGCCGCCCTGAAGAAATATGGCTTGTGGCATCCGGTGGATGTCTCCACCAGCGCCCAGGCGACATTGGGCGGCATGGCGGGCAACAACAGTTGCGGTTCGCGCTCCATCGCCTATGGCAACATGGTGCATAATGTGGTGGGTGCCACCGCCTTTCTGTCCGATGGCACCGAGGCGGTGTTCGGCCCGGTCGGCGGCTTGAGCGGTCGCGCGGCGCAGATCGCCGCTTTCGTGCGCGATCTTGCGGCGCGCAACCAGGGCGAAATCGAGGCCCACTGGCCCAGAGTGCTGCGGCGGGTGGCGGGCTACAATCTCGACATCTTCGACAACCAGAATGAGCGTCCCTACACCAACGACGGCAGTGTGAACCTGGCGCATCTATTGGTCGGATCGGAAGGCACGCTGGCCTTCACCAAGGATCTCACCCTCAAGCTTGTTCCTCTGCCGGGCAACAAGGTGCTGGGAGTGGTCAATTTCACCAGCTTCTATGCCGCGATGGACGCGGCCCAGCATATCGTCAAGCTCGGACCCAGCGCGGTGGAGCTGGTGGACCGGATCATGATTGAGCTGGCGCTATCGAACCCGGCCTTCCGCTCCACCATGGAAACGGCGCTGATTGGACGGCCTGAGGCCATCCTGCTGGTGGAATTTTCCGGCGAGGACAAGCCGGTGTTGGTGCGCAAGCTTGCGGACCTGGTGGCGCTGATGGGCGATCTGGGTCTGCCCGGCACTGTGGTGGAGATGCAAGCCGAGGCGCCGCAGAAAAACCTGTGGGAGGTGCGCAAGGCCGGCCTCAACATCATGATGAGCCTGAAGGGCGACGGCAAGCCGGTCAGCTTCATCGAGGATTGCGCCGTGCCGCTGGCGCACCTGGCGGAATATACCGCGGCGTTGACCGATGTTTTCACCCGCCATGGCACACACGGCACCTGGTATGCGCATGCCTCGGTCGGCACGTTGCATGTGCGCCCGATTCTGGACATGCGGCGCGGTGGCGCCATCACGATGCGTAGCATCGCCGAAGAAGCCAGCGCCCTGGTGCGCAAATACAAGGGCGCCTTCAGCGGTGAGCATGGCGACGGGCTTTGCCGCGGCGAATGGATCGTCTGGCAGTTCGGGCCCAAGCTGAACGACGCCTTGCGTGCCATCAAGCAGGAAATGGATCCGGTTGGTCTGTTTAGTCCCAATCGCATTATCGATCCGCCGCGCATGGATGATGCCGCGCTGTTCCGCTTTCCCCCGCCGGGCAGCGCGCACCCCTACACGGTGCGCCCCTTGAAGACGGCGCTGGATTGGTCGCACTGGGATGTCCAGAACGATCCCGTCACCGAACAGACATCGGCGCCCGGCAGCGGCGGCGATGCGGCGCAAGGCTTCGCCAAGGCGGCGGAGATGTGCAACAACAACGGCCATTGCCGCAAATTCGACACCGGCACCATGTGCCCCAGCTATCGCGTCACCCGCGATGAGCAGCACGTCACCCGCGGCCGGGCCAATATGTTGCGGCTGGCGCTGTCGGGGCAGTTGGGCGAAGGCGCGCTGACCAGCCGGGCCATGCATGACACGCTTGATCTGTGTGTCTCCTGCAAAGGCTGCAAGCGCGAATGCCCCACCGGCGTGGATGTGGCCAAGATGAAGGTGGAGTTTCTCGTCCACTACAAAAAGCACCACGGCTTCACCTTGAAGGACCGTCTGGTCGCGCATCTGCCCGATTACGCCGATGCCGTCAGCCGCATTGCGGGGCTGGCGAACTTGCGCGATCGCGTGCCGGGATTGGCCTGGATCAGCGAAAAAATCACAGGATTTTCCGCCAAGCGTCCGCTGCCGCGCTGGCGCACCGACACATTCTGGAACGCGTATGACCCTGCGCTGTTCTCCAGCCGCGAGGAAGCGATTGCGGCGGCGCCCAAGGCGGCGGCCCTGTTCGTGGATACGTTCAACGGCACCTTTGAAAGCGAGAATGCGCATGCCGCGGCCCGCATTCTGAGGCGGGCGGGTTACACTTTATATCTTGTGCAAAAAGAGGGCGGTCAGCATTGCTGCGGCCGCACCTTCCTGGCAGCCGGAATGGTCGACAAGGCCAGGGCCAAATTGTCGGATTTGCTGGACGATGTTCTGCCGCTGGCGCGCGCGGGCGTGGCCATCGTGGGGCTGGAGCCGTCCTGTCTTTTGACCTTGCGCGATGAGGCCCTGGTTATGGGCTTTGGCGAGACGGCCAAGACGGTGTCCGCCCATGCTCTGCTGCTGGAGGAATTCCTGGCGCGCGAGGCCAGCGCGGGGCGCTTTGCGCTGCCGCTGAGGCCTGCTTCCGCGCCCATTCTTCTGCATGGCCATTGCCACCAGAAAGCCTTCGGAGCGGTGGCGCCGATCCTGGAGGTCTTGCGCCTGATCCCGGGCGCCGAGCCGGAATTGATCGAGACGTCCTGTTGCGGCATGGCCGGCAGCTTTGGCTATGACGCCGATCACTACGAAATTTCGATGCAGATGGCCGAACTCAGCCTCTTGCCGGCGGTGCGCAAGAGTCCGGGCGCAATCATCGTGGCCGACGGCACCAGCTGCCGTCATCAGATCGCCCATGGCGCGGGCCGCGATGCCCGTCATGTCGCGGTTCTATTGGACGAGCTTTCCGGTCCCGCCTGAGTAGCCAAAAGCGGCAAAAAACGGCATCATCCACCCAAACAAGCGTTATCGGCGCGAGAGGGAAAATAATGAACCGGGGAAAATTGGCCGTTGTCATTCTGTTGGCGGGTATCGGCACAGGAGCCGCCGTGGCACAAGCGCCCGCGCCGCTGAACGGCACCACCATCGCGCCGCATCCACTCCAGAGCTATACGGCGCTGACCGACACGGCTTTGCGCAACCCCGATCCGTCCGACTGGATCATGATGCGCGGCAATTATGAGGGCTGGGGCTTCAGCACGCTCGATCAGATCAACAAAACCAACGTGAAGGGCCTGCAACTGGTGTGGGCGCGCACCATGGAGGCCGGCGTCAACGAGGCCACCCCCATCGTCTACAAGGGCGTGATGTTTTTGGGCAATCCCAATGACGTGATCCAGGCAATCGACGCCGCCAGCGGCAATCTGCTCTGGGAATATCGCCGCAACCTGCCGTCGCAACAGGCCTTCCACAACAATTTCTGGGGCCAGCGCAAGCGCAGTGTCTTTCTCTATGACGACAAAGTCTACACGGTCACGCGTGACAATTTCCTCATGGCTCTGGATGCCAAGACCGGTAAGGAATTGTGGGAGTTCAATCGCGGCGGCGACCTTTATGTCACCAACACCACCGGGCCGATTGTGGTGAACGGCGTGGTGATTGCGGGCAGCAACTGCCAGGAAGCGGCGCACGGCTGTTATGTCACCGGCAACGACGCGGCGACCGGCAAGGAATTGTGGCGCAACACCGTGATCCCCAACAAGGGCGAGCCGGGGGACGAGACCTGGGGCGGCATGCCGTTCGAACAGCGCTGGATGACGGACGTCTGGGGTCCGATTACCTACGATCCCGAACTGAACCTGGCCTTTTATGGCTCCAGCGGCGTGGGCCCTTCGTCGGACACCCAGCGTGGTGTGAAGGGCATAGCCACCCTGGCGGGCAGCAATACGCGTTTCGCCATCGAGCCCAAGACGGGAAAGATCGTCTGGAAGCACCAGGTGTTTCCACAGGATAATGCGGACCAGGAATGCACCTTCGAGATGATGCCGATCACAACGAAGGTAGCACCCGATCCCAAGGCCAAAGGCATGATGGCGATTGGCCGCAAGGCCGCCACCGCCAGCCGCAGAACCCTGACCGGCGTGCCGTGCAAGACCTCGATCCTGTGGAGTTTTGACGCCGCCAAGGGCGATTTCCTCTGGGCCAAGTCCACCGTCTTCCAGAATCTGGTCAAGGACATCGACACAAAGGGCAAGGTCACGCCCAACCCCGACATGTTCATAACGGATTACACCAAGGCCTATCACCAATGCCCTACCCATGCGGGAGGGCGCGACTGGCCCTTCTCGGCCTACAGTCCGCAAACCAATGTGCTGTACGTGCAGCTGCAGAATCTCTGTGCCGACTATAAGGTGCGGGTCAACAACATCCCCAGCAAGCCGAGCGACCAGTACAATACCATTGGCGCGCAGGTTCTTTCCGACGGCTCCACCAATATCGGACGGCTGGATGCCATCTCGGTGGAAACCGGCAAGACGGTGTGGAGCTGGGAGACGCCGGGATCCAACTATTCTCCCGTGCTGGCTACCGCCGGTGGTGTGCTGTTCAACGGTTCGATGGATCGCTATTTGCGGGCTTTCGATCAGAGCGACGGCAAGGTGCTGTGGCAGACGCGCCTGGGATCGCAGGTGTTCGGCGCCACCGTGACTTTCAAGGTTGCGGGGCGGCAATATATCGCGGTGGCGGCGGGCGGCGGCTTCAACAACGGGCCGGTTCAGCTTCGCCCCGATATCGACCAGCCCAGCGGTGGCAACATGGTCTATGTCTTCGCGTTGCCGCAATAATGAAGTTTGCCTTGAAGGGTGGTGACGGCTAGTTTCCGGCCGCTCAAAATCGGCCGGTTACGTGAAAAAATTGTCAGACAGGATTGCCTGCATTTTTCTTTGTGGGGCTGCGTTTCTTGTCTGGACGGAAAAAGCTGGCGCCGCGCCGGAAAATATCATCGTCACCGCCACAAGGCTTGCCGATGAACAAGCCGGCAGCAATGTTTCCGTCATCGACGCGGCGACCGCACGCAATCCCGGCAGCGTGGTGGACTTGCTGCGCGATATTCCCGGCGTGTTCGTGCAGCAATCCGGCGGGCGCGGCAGTGTGGTGTCGCTGTTCACCCGTGGCGCCAAGCCCAATTTCACCTTGGTGCTGCTGGACGGGGTCAAGGCCAACGACCCCACCAACACCCGCGGCGGCTCTTACGATTTTTCCACCCTGGATCTGAACGACATCGAACGCATCGAATTCGTGCGCGGTCCGGCTTCGGCGATCTACGGCTCTGACGCGGTGGGCGGGGTGATCAATATCATCAGCCGGCGCGGTGGCGGCACACTGGATGCGGGATTGAAAGCGGAAGGCGGCAATTTCGGTTATGCCCGTATCGCAGGCCATGTCGGCGGTCCCGTCGGTGGCGCTACGGCGAATCTGGGTCTTTCCTATGCCGACAACGGCATGCCGGTGGACGGCAGTACTTTGAAAGGCACCAACCTGGACGCTAGCCTGGCCTTGCCCCAGATCGCAGGCACGTCCATCAGTTTCAATGGCCGCTATGGCGGCAGCATCGCGACATCGTTCCCCGATTCCAGCGGCGGTCCGCGCCTGGCCACGCGGCGCAGCCTGGATCATCGCGATATCGAGGAAGGCGTCTTCGGTGCCCATGCTACGCGCGATGTCGCGCGTTGGTGGAACATGACGCTGGATTACGGCTTTTACGATCGCGGTTCCAACGGCACGTCGCCCGGTGTGGCGCCCGGCGCACAGACTCCGTCCGGCATTCCCGCCAATGGTGATAATGCCCGTTTTACCCGTCACCAGATCACCTGGACCAACCGGCTGACGCTGCTGCCGGAGCTGGAGGCTGCGCTGGGCGTGGACATGCAGGCCGAGCATGGCGTGGATGACGGCTTCCTTGCCTTCGGTCCGGCCAGGCTGCCCACCCATTTCGCCGTGAACCGCACCTTATGGGCCGGCTTTGCACAAGCGCGCTATCAAGTGACCCCGGCGTTCAGCCTTTCGGGCAGCGGACGCTATGACGATACGGGCGCCATGCATCATTTCAGTCCGCAACTGCGGGCGGACTATGCGCTCCCCGATTCCGGAACGCGGTTTCAAGTGAGTTGGGCCAAGGCCTACAAGCTGCCCAGCTTCTATGCCCTGGGCAATCCGATCGTCGGCGATCCCACGCTGAAGCCCGAAGACGCCGAGAATTTCGAAGGCGGGTTCACGCAGGATTTGTGGACACTGGGCCGCTGGAAGGTGGAAGGCTTCGCCACCAACTATCGCGACCTGATCGACTTTCGCCCCGGCGCAGTGCCCAAGCTGGTCAATCTGTCCACCGTTCATGTGCGCGGCCTTGAAACCTCGCTGGAGCTCGCATGGAGCACGCTGAGCGCGACACCGCGTCTGTCCTACACCAACGCGCGCAACCAGCTCACGGGAGCGTCACTTCGTGATGTGCCGAGCTGGCTGGCGGGTGCAAGCCTGAACTGGAGGCCGGACCCGGCCTGGAATGTCAGCTTCGATCTCAATCATGTCGGCAGGATGGTGGACAATTCCATACCCACCGCCGATGTGAACCTGCCGGGTCACGCGCGCGCCGACCTGGCGGTGGAATATAAGGTATTGCCCAACCTGGCTCTGCGCCTGGGGGTGGATAATATTTTCGACCGGCACTATGAGGATGTGGTCGGATTTTCGGCGCCCGGTGCGATTGTGCGCGGAGCAATCAGCGCGACGCTCTAGGCTCTTTTAATTCCGCTCCGGCTGTCGCCTACGCGGGTGGAACACGGCCGCTCAGCCGGCCCAGCAGCTTGAAGGCATAGAGCATGATGCGGCCGCGCACCGGCTTGGTGGGGCCGCTGATGTCTGGCAGACCGAAATCGCCCAGTTGATGGATTGCCGTATCGTTGCCGTCATCTGGATGCAGGGCGATCCAGGCGAGAATTTTGGGCAGGTCGCGCGGCGGGATCACGGACTGCAGGCGCGCGAAGACCAGGCGGGGCACGAAACGTTCGACCTGCTCCATCTGCAGGATATCGGGCACGGCCGCGAGGACCAGCAGATTGCGCGCCCGCTGCACCGGATCGTCGGCCTTGCCCGGCGCCCATCCGGGTAACGCATCGGCAATCCGGTCGAGCTGAGGAAGGATGACAGGGTCTGGTTCCTCGTCGCTGCGCGACACCGGCGATATGATGCCTTGGTCCGGCGGCAACCGGTCAAAGGCGATTCTGTCAATTTCGGCGTCGGTGATGTCGCGCCATGAGGATTTCGGCGCAGGCGTCGCGACAAGCCGGGGCAGGGTGACATAATCCCTGGCCGTTCCCACCTCGCGCGTATCCTGAGCGGCATTTATCGCGACTTTTCCGCGCATCTCGGTTGCGGCACCCACGACAAGCCACATGCCCAAGGCGAGCAGCAGCCAGCCGCGCCGTGGCTCCACGCTTTTGTCCCAGCGAAACATCGCCGCCGCGGCAATTGCACCCGCCGCGGCGATCAGTAGAAGGGCCAGGAGATCAAATTCGGCGTGCGAGAAACCGCTGCCGGTGACCGAAAGCTGCATCGCCTCCACCGCATAGCGGCCGGGAAAAAAGGCGGACGCGTGTTGCGCCCAGGCGGGCAGGCTTTCCAGCCGCACCGCCACCCCGCCGATCATCAGCATGGGCAGAAAAATGCATTGGCCCAAGGCCTGCACCGCCGGCACATTGTCTACCAGCATGGCGATCACCATGCCGAAAGCCAAAAAGGCCGCGGCCGTGGCGGCGAATGCCAGCAGAAGTCCGAGCGGATGCACGGGAACGGGCATGCCAAGCGCGAAGGCCAGAAGCAGTTGCAGCGCCGCTGCGCTCGACAATAAGACCGCGCGCGCCAGCAGCACGCCGGCCACGAGCACCCATCGCTCCACCGGCGCCAGGGCATAACGCCGCCACACGCCCCGTTCGCGCTCGCTGACAATGGTGGTGGGCAGGCCGAAACAAGCGCTGCCCAGGATCGTCACGGTCAGGAATTGCCCGGCATGTAGCGCCAGCGGGACGGGATCGTTGCGATAGATCGCCCAGAAGGCGATCAGGAAGATCAGCGGGAACAGATAGCCATAGAGAATCGCCATCCGGTTGCGGAAATTCAGCGTCAGGCCGATGCGCGTCAGCTGCCACAGCGCGTTCATCGCTGCCCCAATTGCAAAATCACATCTTCCAAAGTGCCGCTCGATTGTGCCGCCAGTTCGTGCGGCGTGCCCGTCGCCACGATCCGGCCCCGCGCGATGACCGCGATGCGGTCACACAGTTTTTCGGCCTCATGCATGTCGTGGGTGGCCAGCAAGACCGCGCAACCCTTGTCCTTCAGGACGCCGATGTGATCTTGCACCTCGCGGCGCATCTGCGGGTCCAGCCCCGCGGTGGGCTCGTCCAGCACCAGCGCTTGCGGGTCCCCGACAAAGGCCAGCGCCAGCGCCAGCCGTTGTTTCTGGCCGCCCGACAGGCTTTCGAACGCCGCATCGGCTTTTTCCACCAGCCCGAAGCGTTGCAACAGGGCGTCAATTTTCAAAGGCGCCCCCTGGAAGGCGGCAAACAGCTTCAAGGCCTCGCGCGCCGTGATCTTGTCCTGCAAGCCTGTCGTCTGCAGAACCGCGCCGATTTTTTCCCGCGCATGGCGTGGTGCGCGCCGTGCATCGATGCCGCAGATTTCTACTTGGCCTGCATCGGGCGCGGTCAAGCCCAGAATGCATTCCAACGTCGTGGTCTTGCCTGCGCCATTGGGGCCCAGCAGGCCGAAAATCTCGCCGGCCGCGACTTCAAAGCTGATGCGGTCGATCGCCTGCACCGCGCCAAAACGGCGCGACAGGCCTTTGACGGCGATCAGGGCGGTCATCTACCGCGGCGGTTTCTGCAGTTCCTGGTCGGTCCAGGGCTTCTTGCGAAAGGCGTAGAGCAGGCGGAATTCCTTGGCCGCTTCGGCGTGGACCGGCGCCGCACTGTTGCCGAAGCTGCCGCGGATATAGGTCAGGACCTGCGCCAGTTGCTGGTCGTTCAGCGATTGGCCCAGCGGCGGCATTTCGCCGATCGAACCGTCCTTGCCGTTCAGCAGTACGCGCAGCGACATGTCGGGACGGCCAGTGACCAATTTGGAACCCGCCAGCGCGGCGGCGATGCGCGGCGCACCCTGGCCCTGGTCCTGGTGACAGCCGGCACAGTTGGTGGCGTAGACGCCTTGCCCGGCCTTGAACAGAACCTCTTCTTCCGGAGTGCGGCTGTTCTTTGGCGCCGGCGGCATTGGTTTGCCCGGCCAAGTCAGATCATCGGCCACCGCTTTTGCCGCACCAGCCAGATCGCCACTGCTACTCGCCAGCGCCGTCAAGGCCACTGGCTCGGCCGGAAGCGCCATCGGCTTCGCCGCCGCGCGCGGCCGGGGGGTAATGGCGAAGCCGCCAGCGCGCCCGCCCGACACGGTGCCGCCATTGCGCGCTTCCGCGCCCGCCAGACCAGTTGCGGCGCCGTTCAACATCGCTTGTCGTAAAGCTGTGGGTTTGTTGGCATCCACCGCCAGGGCGATGAGCTTTTGCACCTGCGCCACGTCGCGGCTTTTGCCGGCGGCCCCCGCCAGCATTTCCACGGCATCGGCGCTGGGCTCGGGCTGGGCCAGCAATTGGTTCAGCGTTTCGGCCTCCAACCCCTTGAGGCCGCTGATCGCGGCATCCACCGTGATCGGGTCGTTGCCGTATTTCTTCAGCAACATCACTGCCGGTGCGATGCGCGCATCCGCCGGCAATTCGCCCAGTGAGGCGGCGAGTTGCCGGCGCACCTGCCAGCTCTGGTCATCGGCCTTCTTCAGCACGGCAGCCTTCATGGTGCCGTCGCCATGCGCCAGGAACGGTTCCGCGCCGCGCAGTGCCCCGTTGCGCACATCGGCATCGGGGTCATCCAGCGCATGAGTCACGGTCTGGGTATCCAGCGAACCCATGCCCGACAGGGTCCAGATGGCCTGAACGCGAGTGCGCGCGTCGGGCGCGCTGGCGGCAAGCTGCTGGAGCGCAGGCACCGCCGATTTATCGCTCCGCTGAACCAGAAGCTGCTGGGCGGTATCGCGCCACCAGCCATTGACGTCGGACAGATGCGCCACCAGCTGCGCCGGCGTCTCGCCGATCATATGGGGCTTGGCGCGCGCCGGCTGCATGCCGGTATGGATGATCCGGTAGATGCGGCCTTTGTGGATGCCGTCCCACAGCCGGTGCTGCATAATATAGTTTTTCAGGTAGTCGGTCTGGATCGGCTCGTCCTGCGAGACGCCGCGATACATGTCGACGATAAGGACGCTGCCATCCCAACTTGGCGTCAGCGAGACGGGGCGGAAACGCTCGTCGGTCGAGGCCATGAACTCGCCCTTGGACCAATAGTCGGCACCCGTCAGATTGCCCGCGCCGTCATTGCCGAGCTTGAGCAGGTGCACCAGATTGGTGGGGCTGTCGACGACAAAGACATTGCCGTAAAGCTCCTTGGGCAGCGCCTCGCCGCGATAGATCAGTGGCGAAGACACGCCCTGATAATAATAGGCCGAACCGTCGGGGCGCGGCACTTCCGGGCGGTAGCCGCGATTGACACCCAGGGTGGGGCGCACCGGCCACACCGCCGACTTTTCCTGGTCCACGATGTTTTCATAAAGTCCGCGGGTGCGCGTGGCGTCCGGGTTGCGGATAAAATATTTGGGTGCGATGTAATCGACGAACAGCGGATCGGTGTTGAAGTTGCGGAAGATCAATCCGCCGTCATTCTGAGTGATGCCCCACTGGCCGCGCACCAGATTGGGCACGATCTCGAACTTGCCGCCGTCTTTGGGCAGCACATTGTAATTGTGCTCAGCCACATTGATCATGTTGTCCATGCCCCAGAACAACCCATTGGCGGCATGTTCGATATTGCCAACCCGGCCGAAGCCGTCCTTGATCACGTCCTTGGTGTCGGCCACCAAATCGCCATTGGTGTCGCAGGATTTGACCAGGTTGGGCGGTTCGCCGATCAGGGCGCAATTGTGGTCCAGAATCTTGAGCGCGCGGGGCAGAACCAGCTTGTCCTGAAAGACGGTGCGCTTGTCATAGACCCCGTCGCCATCGGTATCTTCCAGGATCGCGACATCGCCAACCGGCTCTTCCATGTTGATCATCGCCTTGCCGACGGCATAGCCCTGCATCTCGACCACCCAAAGGCGGCCATCGCCGTCGAACTCGGCCAGGATCGGGTCGACCACCAGCGGCTCGGACGCCACCAGCTGGACCTGATAACCGGGCGCCATGTGAAAACTCTTTAGCTCCTGCGCGGGCGAAAGCGCGGGCGGGAATTTGGGCTGCTTTCTTTGGACCGCGGCCGGCCAGGGGCGACCCAGTTGCGAGGTCAGGGGTCCTTTGGGATGGACGGCGGGTTTGGTGGCCGACCAAGCCAGCGCCGCCGACAAGGCAATAGCGGCGCCGGCAAGGGCAAAGGAGTGTAGGCGCGGCCGATAGCGGCCGCGTATCGGCGAGCGACCGATCAAAAAAACCCTGAAACGCATGGCAATTTCCCCGTATTTTGGGGCGATAATAGACAGGCGAGGGGGCCGGTAAAGCCCCTCGGGGCACATGGTCCTGCGGCCCTGGCGGAGCGGGCGCAGCTTACGATTTTCTGGCGGAGAGCGGCGCAAAGAAGATAACGGCTGCCTATTGCTGTCCTCGCCCGACCGTGCACCGCAACACGCAGATCGATGCCACTAGCGCATTATTGATACCCGAAACGCATTGGCCTTTTTGCAGGGCCTGCGTGCAGGTTTGCCTGGTTCGAAATTCTGCCTCTATAATCCTCGGGCTCGGGGGAGCCATGTCCGATATTCCGGTTAACCGTGAATTCTGGGATCGGCTGATACGGGAGGTCCGCGTGCGAACGCGGGGCCGCGCGGATCCCGAGGAATTGCTGCATGCCGCCTACTTGCGCCTGCTGCGCTACCGCGCCCAGCATGCCGTTGAAAACGTTGCCGCATTCCTGGTGCGGACGGCGGTGAATATCGGCGTCGACAATTACCGCCACGACCGCTTTATCGCCGATGTCGCGCCTGAGGATTTGGGGGCCAGGGAAAATTCGCCTCTGCAAGATGAGGTATTGGCGGCCCGCGTTCGTCTAGAAAGGGTGCGGGAAGGTCTGTCCCGCCTGACACCTCGGACCCGCGAAATTTTCCTGATGCACCGTCTTGACGACATGAAGTACCGCGAAATCGCCGAACGCCTGGGGATCAGCCAGAGCGCGGTGGAAAAGCACATCGCCAAGGCCGCACTTTTCCTGACCGAGTGGGCGGAGGGGTGGTAGGCATGACTGAGCCGGTGCCCTCACCCCAAGCCCGGGCGGAAGCCGCTGCGTGGCTGGCCAGGTTGCATGCCGAAAACCGCGATGCGGCGGATGAGGCCGCCTTCCGCCTCTGGTTACGCGCCAGTCCGGCCCACGCCTTAGCCTTTGAGGCGGTGGATCGGATATGGAGCGATGTCGGCGGTCTGACGGATCTTAAGACGGATCTTCGGACCGATCTGCGCGGCGTGCGGCTGCGTGAACCGGGACCCACCAGCCGCCGCGCTTTGCTGGCGGGGGTCGGCTTGCTGGCTATTACAGGCGGCAGCGTCCTGTTCTGGCGTTCGGCGAGTGCCAAAGTTTATGAAACCGATGTCGGCGAACAAAGGCATGTGGCGCTGGATGACGGTAGCCAGTTGTTGCTCGATGCCAAGACCCGCATTTCGGTCTCCTTCAGCGAGACCGCCCGTACCGTGGATATGCAATATGGCCGGGCCAATTTTCATGTGGTGCCCGATCTCAAGCGCCCCTTCATCGTGGAAGCGGCGGAACATCGGATCGTGGCAACCCGCTGCAATTTCGATGTGCGATGCGAAGATGGTCAGGTCCAGGTGGTGCTGATCCGGGGCGAGGCGGATGTAAAGCCGTCGTCTGCTTCCGATGGCCGCGGCGAGCGGCTTCGGGCGGGTGAAAGGCTGGTTGCCTCCAATGATATCGAGAAGCGCGACAAGCCCGACCTGACCCATGTCCTGGCTTGGCAAAATGGCTATGAAATGTTTGACAAGGAAAACCTTGCCCAGGCGGCCGAGGAGATGAACCGCTATTCGACCTACCGGCTGGAGGTGGATCCCAGCGTGGCCGGGCTCAAGGTCAGCGGCATGTACCGGGTGGGCGACAACAGCGCCTTTGCCCATTCCCTCGCAAAACTGCTGCCCATCGCGGTGCGGCAGAATGGCGACACTGTGCTGCTTACCGCTGATTCCGACCCTTAAAGGGGGGTGGGGAAAGCGCCCTTGCCGAACGTCTCCATTCCATAGCGGCCCTTGAGTGGCCGAAAGCCAGAGGGGGATTTGATGGCCATTTCACGCTGGAGCGGTTTGCGCTCGGTGCTTTTCGGTAGCGTCGCCGTCCTGTCGATCAATGCCGCCGCGGCCGCCCAGGACACCAAACTGTCCCTGCAGGAACAGCCCATGTCGGATGCCCTGCGCAGCGTGGCGCAGAAAACCGGCGAAAGCATCCTGTTCACGCCCGAATCCGTGGAAGGCCTGCGCGCGCCGGCGATCTCCGGCGACATGAGCGCCCAGCAGGCGGTGAGCCTGTTGACCCGCGGCACCGATCTGGAAGTGGTGGCGGACGGCAACAATGGTCTGATTGTACGCCGCCCTTTTATGCGCCGCGCGGTGGAGCAGGTGCCCCAGACCGTGGCCGGCGGCACGGCACCGGTGGAGAGCGTGGTCGTCAGCGGCTTCCGCTCCAGCCTTGAACAGTCGTTGGATATGAAGCGCCAGGCGGTGGATTCCACCGACAGCATCCTGGCCGAGGACATTGCCAAGTTCCCCGATCTCAATGTCTCCGAATCGCTGCAACGCATTCCTGGCATCACCTTGGCCCGCGACCAGGGCGAAGGCCGGCAGATTTCGGTGCGCGGCCTGAACTCCACCTTCACCCGTGTGCGCATCAACGGCATGGAAGCGCTGGCCACCACCGGCTCGGAAGACGTGTCAGGCGGCGCCAACCGTGGCCGCTCCTTCGATTTCAACGTCTTTGCCTCGGAACTGTTCAGCCAGTTGACCGTGCACAAGACGCCGTCGGCGGAAGTGGAAGAAGGTTCGCTGGGCGCCACGGTGGATCTGCACACCGCCCATCCCTTCGACAAGCCGGGCTTCACCATGGTGGCCTCGGCGCAAGGCGGATACAACGACCTCTCCGGCGGTTTCAACCCGCGCTTTGCGGCCCTGGTGTCCGACACTTTCATGGGCGGCAAGCTGGGCGTTCTGGTCTCAGGCGCCTATCAGATCCAGAACGGGCTGGAGGTAGGTTCCAGCACGGTGCGCTGGCAGAACGACAATACCGCGCAGAGCGTGAACCATGCCTCGCCGCTGACCGCGGGTTGCGTTACCAATGTGCCTGGCGCCACCTCGCAATGCGCCCCCGGCCAGCGCTTTGGCTATGTCGCCTTCAATCCGCCCGGTCCGTTGCCCGGCACTGACACCCTGGCCAACCAGACGACGGCCTTTGTCCCCGCCAGCTGTACCCCCGCGGCCGTCGCCCCAGGGACGACAGGCTATGTGACCGCAAGCGCCACCGCGCCAAACCGGCAGACGCGTGGCCAATTGCCCAATGCGGCCTGCTTCAACTCCGCCGCGCTGCCCAACAATTACGACGTGGTGAACGAAGCCTTCCATCCGCGCTTCCCGCGCTATGACAACATCACCAACCACGAGAAGCGCCTGGGCCTGACCGGCTCGCTGCAGTACCAGCCCGACGACCAGACGCTTTTCACCCTGGACGCGCTGTTCGCCGACTTCGCGGTACAGCGCAACGAATATTATCTGGAAGCGGAATCCTTCTCCAACAACAATGTTAATAACCAGCCCGCCGGGTTGAACGCGCCCATCCTGGGCGCCGGCAGCATCGGCATACTCGGCTACAATGTTGACCAGCCCACCAACAACCTGAATTTTGTGCAGGCGACCAATGTGGGGCTGCGGTCCGAGCATCGCCTGGATCATCTGGACACGCGCTTCAAGGAAGTGACGCTGGACGCCAATCACGAGTTCAGCAACGTGTTCAAGATTCATGGGCTGCTGGGCTGGTCGGAATCCAACCATTCCAACCCGATCCAGACCACCTTGACGATGGACTATGATTGCACCGCGGCGACGTCCTCGACCGGAGCGGTATCGGGTTGCCCGGGCGGGCAGGCGGGCGGCGCGGGCAGTTTGACCAATCCCTATTCGTTCGACTATCGCGGCGGGCTCAACCAACTTCCAGCGCTCACCTACGGCAATGTGGACGTGACGTCGACCAATGGCTGGTTCTTGTCGCAGATCCGCGAGCGCGAAAACTTCGTGCACAACAGCTATCGCACCATCCAGGCGGATTTCACCTGGAAGGCGACAGACTGGCTGAATGTAAAGGGCGGCGTGGACTACAAGAATTACGGCTTCAGCGCGCTGATCACGGCACGCACCAACGGCACCACCGCCAGCCAGGACAATATCATCCCGGCGGCAATGGAGACTCCCGCCGTGCTGGCCGCCAATTCGCAGCAGATCAGCATGCACGGCCTCGCGGTCGGCCCCGGTACGCCCACCACCTGGGCGGTTCCCTCGATCGACGCCTTCAACAACCAGTTCCACATCTTCGACCAGACGGTGCTTCCCATCCAGACCTCGGGCGCCACCAGCGTTGCGCCGTGCAATGTAGCGCCGGGCTGTCCGGCCTTTTTGCAGGGGACCGGGCAGTTCCTCAGCCAGAACGGCATTGTGCGCGAGAGCGACATGGGCCTGTGGCTGCAGGGCGACTGGGACGCGAAATTCTATGGCGTGCCCTTCCGCGGCAATATCGGTCTGCGTTATATCGAAACCTCGCAGAATTCGGTGGGCTACAGCTTCGATCCCGCCAGCAAGAGCATCGTAACCACGAAGCTGGAACGCAGCTATCATGACGTGCTGCCGTCCATCAACACGGTGTTTGAGCCGGCGGACAATTTCCTGATCCGCATGGGCGCGGCCTATGTGATGGCGCGCCCCGACCTGGGCAACCTGCTGCCGGGCGGCGCCACCGCCACGGTGACGGGCTCCAACTTCAACGTCACGGAGAACAACCCCAACCTCAATCCGTTCCGCGCCAAGACCGCCGACATGTCGTTCGAGTGGTATTATTCCAAGGGCGCGCTGTTCTCCGTCGCCTTCTTCTACAAGCATCTGGATTCGCTGATCCAGACGGTGCGCCAGTCCATCCCCTTCAACCAGAATACCGATGGCGTGCCGGTTTCGCTGGTGCAGCCGGCCTGCGGCGCCTCCTATGTCGCGCCGCCGGCGACGGGCTGCAACGAGGCGGCGACCTGGCTGTTCTCCAAGCCGATCAACTCCAAGGGCGCGCCGCTTTACGGCACGGAAATATCCTGGCAGCAGCCGTTCGATTTTCTGCCCGATCCGTTCAGCAATTTCGGCTTCACCGGCAACGTGACCTTCGTGCAGGCCACCCAGACCTATTACAACACCGACGGGTCGGTTCTGACCAAGGCCGATCTGACCGGCCTGTCGCGCACCTCCTACAGCTCCACGTTGTATTATGACGATGGCCACCTCGAGGTCCGCGGCACCGCCTCGTTCCGTAGCCACTATATTCCTCAAGGCGGCGTCAATCCCGGCAACCTGAACGACTTCCTCGTCAACAGCTCAACGCTGAACATCGACGCTTCGGCCAGCTACAAGATTGACGAGAATTTCACCGTCACTTTCGACGGCATCAACCTGACCAATCAGCAGACTTTCCAATACGCGGACTCCGTCGGCCAGCGGCTCTATTACAACCACTATACCGGCGCCAACTACTTCCTCGGCGTGCGTTACAGTTATTGATTTAAGGCCCATTTCCCCGGGCTTTTGGGCGGGGCCGTCTGGCCCCGTCCGCTTTTTTCCGATTCTTTGTCAGGCCATCTGTTAGCGATACCGTAACCCGCTATACTGCCCCCAATAATAAAATGGGAGGGCAGGGTGCGGGGTGCGGTTTTGTCGGGTTTTTTGCTGCTTTGCACGCAAGGGGCCATGGCGCAGGAGCTGGGCCTGTTCGAGGGCCAGTCCGACATCGGGGCCGTGGCGCCGCCGGGTACCGCCGCCTACGAGAACGGGACCTATGCGATCACTTCGGCGGGCGCCAATGTCTGGGCCCGCGTCGATGCCTTCCACTATCTCTGGAAGAAAATGTCCGGCGACGCGGTTCTGACCGCCGACGTCACGTTTCCGCCCGCCGCCTATAGCCACAAACCGGCCGAGCACCGCAAGGGCATGCTGATGTTCCGCCAGACCCTGGACCCCGGGGGGCAACAAGTGTCCATCCATGTCCATGGTATCGGCATGACGGCGCTCCAGCATCGCGAACGGCGCGGCGCCAACACCCAGAGCATCGAGATCAATATCGACAAACTGCCCAACACCGTCCGGCTGGAAAAGCGCGGCGATGTTTTCACCATGTTTCTGGCGCAGAAGGGTGAGCCGCCGCACCGGGTTGGTGCGTCGTTAAAGCTGCATTTTGCCGAGCCCTTCTATGTCGGCTTGGGAGTGACGTCACATGACGCCGATACGACCGACAAGGTCATTTTCCGCAATGTGAAACTGGATTCGCTGTCGCCGGCATCGCCCCCGCCCGACTTGGTGCTGAACAGCACTTTGGAGGTCCTGCAGATCGAGGATGAGGCCCGCCGCGCCACCGTGATTTGGGCCGGTCCGGGCCGGATCAGCTCACCCAACTGGATGCCGGGCCAGAAAAATATCTATGCCTATAAGGACGGGCAGATTCAGCGCATTGCGCTGCTCGATCCGCTGAATGGCGGCAAGCCGGAAACGGTGGAAACGGGCGGCTTGGTGGATTGCGCCGGCGACTTCGGCGTCTCGCCGGACGGAAAATCCATCGCTCTGTCCTGCGCGCAAACCAAGGGCGGCATCCGCAATCTCTATGTGCTGCCGTTTGGCGGCGCTGCGCGGCAGCTGACGCAAGGCGTGCCCAGCTTCTTCCACGGCTGGTCGGCCGACGGCACCATGCTTCTTTTCACACGCGGGAAGGCTGCAGCCGCCGACTTTTTTGCCGTGCCTGCGGCCGGCGGAGGGGAGAAGCGGCTGACCAGCGACACGCTGCATGACGGGCCGGAATTTACCCCGGACGGAAAATATATCTACTTAGATTCCTCGCGGTCAGGCTCTTCGCAGATCTGGCGCATGAATGCCGACGGCACGGGCGCGGTCCAGATCACCGATGACGGCATGGAGGACCAGTCGCCGCACGTCTCGCCTGATGGCGCTTTTGTCGCCTGGCTGCAAATGAAACCGGGCGGTGGGGCGGGCGTCCAGGACGCCAGCATCCAGCTTCTGTCGGTCAAGGACGGTGCGATCCGCACCCTGCACAATTTCCAGGGCAATCGCGGCAGCTTCACCATGCCGGTGTGGGGCGACAACAATCACTTGGCGCTGGTCAGCTATCAGATGCTGCCCGCCAACGACAACGGAGCGACGCAATGAGAAATTCTGCGGCGTTATCCTTGGCCCAGTCCTTGGTAAGCGTGATGATCTGCGGCACGGCGCTGGCGGCCGCGCCGGTTCGTCCGCCGATCACCTCGGTATCGCATTTGTCGGTCTATGACGGGGATGGCGCCAAGGCGGAAGCCTTTTATGTCCATGACCTGGGCGCGGTGAAGAAGGCGGACCCGGAGAATGCGCAGGGGGTGCGTTATTATTTCTCGCCCGTGCAATTTGTGGAAGTGCTACCGCTGCCGGCCAACGCAGGCCTGAACCGGATGGACCATATCGCTTTCAACACCGCCGATGCGGAAGGGATGCGCAAATATCTGGCGTCGAAAAAGATCGCGGTGCCCAAAGCCGTGAACAAAGGCGCCGACGCCAGCCAATGGTTCCAGGTGAAGGACCCCGAAGGGGTGACGGTGGAATTCGTCCAGGCGGCGCCTGCTTCGGTTCCTGCCAATGCGCTATTTCCCCACATCATCCACGTCGGCGCCATTATCAAGGACCGGGCGCTGGAAGATACTTTCTATCGCGACGTGCTGGGCTTTCGTCCCTACTGGTTCGGCGGCATGAAGGACGATGCGCCGCCCAGTTGGGTATCGCAGCAGGTTCCCGATGGCACTGACTGGCTGGAGTATATGGTCACCACCAACACCCTGACGCAGGCGCAGATGGGCGTCCTCAATCACTTCGCGCTGGGCGTGCCCAATATGGAAGCGGTTTACACCAAGCTGTGGAATGACGACCGCCTTCAGGGCCAGGTCGATGCGCGCGGGCAGCAGACGGTTCCCAAGATTGGCCGCGATGCCAAGTGGCAGCTCAACCTGCTGGATCCCGACGGCACCCGCGCCGAGGTGATGGAACTGCATGCCATCGGCAAGCCCTGCTGCTCGGCCTTCACGGCCAGCGATCCGGAGAAGTGAGATGAAGTGGTTCCTCGCCACGCTTTTGATGTTGTGGAGCGGTGCCGTGATGGCCGCGACGCCGATCAAGGTGATGATCCTGGATGGCGCCAGTGCGGCGGCTTATCACGACTGGAAGCTCACCACCCAGGTCATGAAGCGTGAATTGGAGGAAACTGACCTGTTTGTAGTGACCGTGGTGAGCGCGCCGCCGGCGGAAGGCGATTTCTCCGGCTTTCATCCCGATTTCGCCAAATATCAGGTGGTGGTGTCGAACTATGATTCCCAGGACTGGCCTGCGGCGCTGAAGGCGCAATTCGAAGCCTATATGAAGAATGGCGGCGGATTGGTGGTGGTGCATGGCGCCGACAACGCCTTTCCCGACTGGCCCGCCTTCAACGAGATGACCGGCCTGGGCGGCTGGCGCAAGCGCGATGCACCTGCGGGCCCCAAATGGTATTATCAGAACGGCAAGCTGACCTCCGACACGGCGCCGGGTCTGGCCGGCCTGCATGGCAAGCGCAGGCCGTTTCGCCTTACGGCGCGCGCGCCCGACCATCCCATCATGCGCGGACTGCCGGCCGAATGGATGCATGCCGCCGACGAGCTTTACACCCGCCTGCGCGGCCCGGGAAAGAACATGACCGTTCTGGCCACGGCCTATGCCGACCCGGCCAACCGGGGCACGGGTTTCGACGAACCCATGCTGATGGCGCTCAGCTGGGAAAAGGGGCGCATTTTTCACACCACCATGGGCCATGATGCCGCGGCGCTGTCCTGCGTCGGCTTCGTGACCACCTTTCAGCGGGGCACGGAATGGGCCGCGACGGGGCGCGTCACCCAGAAGATACCCAAGAGTTTTCCTACCGCCGACACGGTGAGTTTTCGCCCCGACATTGCGGCGATGGACCCGGCGGTGGCCGACGGCGTGCTCACCACCTTGCCGAAGTAGCCCTCCGTCTTTCGCTAGCGCACATCGTGTGCTGCGGCTAGGCTCTGTTCAAAAGGCGGATGAACGCCAAACGGGGGGGGTGCTTATGAAGCTTCTTTTTGCCGCCGGTATCCTGGTGTTGCTGCCCCTTGCCGCCTCCGCGCAAGCCCCCGCGGGCATGCCCCATCCCACCACAGAGACGCCCGCCTCCTGCGCCCCGTCCATGGGCCTGAATTTCGTCTGCGGCCTGAACCAGCCGGAAGACCTGCTGCAGATCGGCACCAGCAAATGGGTGATCGCCAGCGGCATGGGCGACAATGGCGGTATCTCGATCATCGACAGCGACGCCAAGACGGCGCGGCGCTTTTTTACCGGCACGGCCAGGCCCGACTTGAAAATGTATCCCGATTGCGCCGCGCCGCCCGCCAGTTTCAACAGCCACGGCCTGGCGCTGCGTCCGGCGAAGACCGCGGGCACCTATATGCTTTATTCGGTGACGCATCTGCCGTTTGAAAGCATTCAGGTCTTTGCCGTGGATGCGCGCAGAAGCGCGCCCGCCATCAGCTGGACGGGGTGCGTGAAATTGCCTGCCGACTACAAGACCAATTCGGTAACCGCAACCATGGATCGCACCATCCTGGCGGACGTGCAGATGCATGGCACCGCCACCGATTTCATCAGCGGCAACATCACCGGCGGCGTGTGGGAGTGGACGCCAAAGGACAAGATCCTTCATTTTTTGCGGGGCACGGAACTGGCCGGCAACAACGGCATCGAGATCTCACCCGATGAAAAAGAAATCTATATCGCCGTCTCCGGCACCCAAACGGTGGCGATCTATTCCCGCGCCGATACCTCCAAGCCTGCGCGCACCATCCGCACCCCCTGGTTCAATCTGGACAATATCCATTGGAGCGGCGCCGGAAACGAGAAACGCCTGATCGCGGCAGGCATGATGTTCGACGAGCCGGCCTGTGGCGGAACCCGCAAGCAGATTCAGGACGCGCATGGCAATCTGAACTGCCACCGCGGCTGGGTGGTGGCCCAGCTCGATCCCGCGGCGATGCGCTGGAAGATCCTGGCTTATGGCGAGCCCAACCCGGTTTTCGGCGGTATCGCCACCGCCCTGGTGATCGGTAAGACCTTGTGGATCAGTTCCTTCCAGATGGACCGGGCGGCGTACCGGTCATTGCCGGGCTCGCGGCCGCCGTCACCCGAACCCGCCGCCGGTTCCTGCACGCCGGCCATGGGGCTGAACTTTGTCTGCGGCATGATACGACCCGAAGACTTGCTCCAGATCGGCAACAGCAAATATATCGTGTTCGGCGGCTCGGGCCCCGGCGGCGGCGTCGGCCTGATCGACAGCCAGGCCAAGACGTACCGGCAATTTGATCTCACCCAGACGCGCCCCGATTTAAAGCTTTATCCCGATTGTCCGTCGGTGCCCAATCCCAAAGTGCTGAACGCCCATGGCATCGCGCTGCGGCCGACGCGGACGGCAGGGCTTTATACGCTTTACACCGTCACCCATGCGCCGTTTGAAAGCATCCAGGTCTTCGCCCTGGATGCGCGGGCCGGCGAGCCAACCCTGGCCTGGAGTGGCTGCGCGAAACTGCCAGCTGATTTCAAGACCAACGGTGTCACCGCCACAAGCGACGGCACTATCATCGCCAATGTGCAGATGAAGAATGGCGCCATCCAGGCGGATTATATGGTCGGCAAGATCACAGGTGGAGTCTATGAATGGAAGCCCGCCGACAAGATCTGGCGCCTGCTGCCCGGCACGGAACTGGCGGGCAATAACGGCATCGAAATTTCGCGCGACGAAAAAGAAATCTATGTCGCGGTGTCCGGCACGCAGAGTGTGGTGATTTATTCCCTGGCCGATACTTCCAAGCCGCTACGCGAGGCGCACGCGCTCTGGTTCAATATCGACAATATCCACTGGAGCGGTGACCGGCTGGTCACGTTGGGCGTGATACAGGACGAACCGGCTTGCGGCGGCACCCGCAAGGAAATTGTCGAACGCAAGGGCGATTTGAACTGTCATCGCGGCTGGGTCGCGGCAGAACTTGATCCCGCCAGCCTGCACTGGAGGGTCCTGTCCTATGGCGAAGCGATTCCGGACTTCGGGGGCGAGTCTACTGCCCAGCTGGTCGGCAATATGCTGTGGCTGAGCTCGAACAACACGAATCGCGTCGCCTGGCGTCCGCTGCCGTCTTCTCTGATTTCAGGCGTTAAGTAAGGCGTGTGGCGCCCATCTTCGCGGCCAACAGAAAGGCTTGCGTCATCGCTTCCGCATTGGCCTTGCCCTGGCCGGCGATGTCGAAGGCGGTGCCGTGCGCAGGCGTCGTGATCGGCGCCGGCAACCCGCCTGCCACGGTGACGCCGCGCTCAAAACCCAGCAGCTTGACCGCCACCTGGCCCTGGTCGTGATACATGGTGACGATGGAATCCAGCGCGCCGTCGCGTGCTTTCAGAAAAATAGTGTCGGCGGGGAAGGGTCCTTGGATGGGCAGGCCTTCGGCGTTCAGCTCCCGCGCCGCCGGTTCGATAATGTCGATCTCCTCGCGGCCGCAGGTGCCGCCGTCACCGCCATGGGGATTGAGCGCCGCCACCGCGACTCTCGGATTGGCGAAGCCGGCGCGCTTTAAAGTCTGATAGGTCAGCCGCGCCGCCGCCTTGATGCGGTCTTTGGTGACATATTTGGGAATATCGGCCAGCGGGATGTGGCTGGAGATGCGCGACGTCCACAGCGTGCCCAATGTGTTGAACTCGCAGAAATAATCCTTGACGCCAAAATAGTCGGCGAAGAAATGCAGCTCATCCTCGAACGCCATGCCGCCTTTCTTCATCGCCTGCTTGTTGAGCGGCGCAAAACAGATGGCGTCGATCTGGCCGCGTTTCACCGCATCCAGACAGGCGCTCAAGGCCAGGCGGGCACCCTTGCCGGCGGCGGCGGTGACCTGGGCCGGGACGATGTCGGTCTGTGAAACCGTGGCCATTTCCAGGAACATAGGGGTGTCGTCGCCCTGGCGGGCCTGGTCCCAATTCTGAATAGGTCGCAGTGCGGTGGCCGTGTTCGCTATGCGTTGGCCCTCAGCCCACACCCAGCGATCACCCACCAGCAGGATCCTGGCGGCGGCCAAGGCGCCGGCGCGGGTCAGCAGTTTTGCCACCAGCTCTGGACCGATTCCGGAGGCATCGCCGAAGGTCACGGCCACGACAGGCTTGTTTATCATTCCAACGTCATTTTCGCATCGGCAGGGACGCGGCATAAGCCGTCAGGTTGACGATATCGGCGCCAGTCAGCCTGGCCACCACCGGTTGCATCGCCGCCGCCATTTCGCCATGCCGCGTGCCTTGCTGGAAGTCGTATAATTGCCGCGCCAGATAGCTGGGCGAACGTCCCGCGATGGCAGGAATACTATCCATGCCGTGAAGACCTTCACCATGACAGCTCGCGCAGTCCAGCGTTGCGGCCAGCTTGCGGCCCTTCGCCACCGCGCCTTTGGGCGCATAGGCGATAAAGCCGGCATGGGGATCGCGCAACTGCTCACGCTCCACATTGGCCGGTGTCTCGATCACCCGGTTGCCGATGGGTTCCTGAACTCCGCTTTCATGCGGCAGCCACATGCCTTCCTGGCTGCGCATCTTCGGGACCGTGGCGCTCTCGATCACCTTGATCGGTACCGTGTGGGGCAGGGACGCATAATAGGCCGCTGCTTGCACGATCTCCGTCTCGGTCATCGCCTTGGCGAAATCCACCATCTGCTGGGCATTGTGCTTTCGCGGCTCGGCACTGCGGCGCAGGCCGGTCTTCATGTCGTGCAGTTGGCGGGCGAGATAGTTGGCGTTCAGTCCGGCAATGTTGGCATTCTGCGGCCGACCCTTGCCGTTGGGATAGTGGCAGCCGGCACAAGCCGAAATGCCCCGCGCCGCATCGCCCGCCGCCATCAGAGGCGGCATGACCGGGTGGTCGCCGGGATACCAGTCGGCGGGCGGCGTGTGCCCCGCGCCGCTGACCTGGCCGCGGGTGAAATGCCCATTGGACCCCGGCAGGCTGAACGCGGTGCCGTCATCGTGCGGGGCGGTCGCCTCATTCTCCGGCGTCGGTACCCCATAGGCCCAGTCCGGGTAGGAGGAGGACGGTGCAGCGGCCCCGCCGAGCGCCAGCGTTGCGATCAGCAGCAGGACAAGTTTTTTCATGGCGATTCTTCCCCGGTCTTACGCTATATGTCTGACAAATGACGCGATAGATGCTTGTCATCATTTTAAGGAGGCACGTATGAGGTTCCTGACATTGGCCTTGGCCGGGATACTAGCCTCTGGCGCGGCATGGGCCCAGCAGGCTCCGGTCGCGATTTCGGTCGATCTGGGCAAGACAGTCGGTCCTTATAAACCCATCTATGCCTGGTTCGGCTATGACGAGGCCAATTTCACCACCGGCCGGGATGGCAAGAAGCTGCTGCGCGAACTGCGCGATCTGAGCCCGGTGCCGGTCACTATCCGGGCACACCATCTGCTGACCTCGGGCGACGGCACCCCGGAACTGAAATGGAGTTCGACCAACGTCTATCGCGAGGATGCGAACGGCAAGCCGGTCTATGACTTCACCATTCTCGACGGCATCTTTGACGAATATAAAGAAGCGGGCGTGGTGCCGATGGTGGAGTTGGGTTTCATGCCCAAGGACCTCACCAGCGGCACCAACGACTATCAAGTCCATTATCCCGCCCGCACCACATCGGGCAGCGTGCAGGCCCCGCCCAAGGACTATGCCAAATGGCAGGAACTGGCGCGGGTGGTGACCGCCCATCTGGTCCAGCGCTATGGCGCGCAAACAGTGCGCAGCTGGTATTTCGAAGTGTGGAACGAGCCCGATATCGACTATTGGCACGGCACGCCGCAGGAATATTGGCAGCTTTACGATCACGCCGTGGCCGGCGTGCGCGCGGCGCTTCCGGGCGCGAAAGTCGGCGGCCCAGCCAGCACAGGCGCGGGCAATCCCAAAGCCTATAAATTTCTGGATGATTTCCTGGGCCATGTTACGAGCGCAAAGGTGCCGCTGGATTTCATTTCCTTCCATGCCAAGGGCCAGCCGCAGATTCAGGGCGGTGAAGTGGTGATGGGTCTTGCCAAGGAACTGAACGACGTCGACAAGGGTTTCGAGATCGTGGCGCGCCACAAGATGAACAAGCTGCCGATCATCCTCAGCGAAGCCGATCCGGAAGGCTGTGCCGCCTGTTCCATGAAGGTCAATCCGGCCAATGGCTATCGCAACGGCACGCTGTATCCCTCCTATACCGCCGCCGCCTATAAGGGGCTGTTCGAGCTGGCCGACCGGCACAAGGTCAATCTGATCTCCATGTTGAGCTGGTCCTTCGAGTTCGAGAACAAGGACTATTTCGAGGGGTTCCGTTCGCTATCCACCAATGGCATCGACAAGCCGGTGCTGAATTTCTTCCGTATGGCGGCCTTGATGAAAGGTGGGCGGGTCGGCGTGTCCAGCAGCGGGCAGGTGAAGCTCGACGACATCATTGCGAACGGCGTGCGCGGCGCCGCCGATATCGATGCCTTTGCGACCGCGGACGTCCGCCAGGCTTCCGTCATGCTGTGGAACTATCACGATGCCGAAAAACCCGGACCATCCACATCGGCCTCCGTCACCGTGACGGGACTGCCCAAGGCCGCGTCACGCGTGCGGCTGACGCATTACCGTATCGATGACACCCATTCCAACGCCTATACGATGTGGAAAGCGATGGGCTCGCCGCAAAATCCCAGCGCGGCGCAGATCGCCGAACTCAAGAGCAAAGATGGGTTACAACTGCTGGAATCGCCGCGCTGGGCCGCGGTGAAGGGTGGCGCCATAGCCGTCAGCACCGACATGCCGCATCATTCTATTTCGCTCATTCAGCTGGAGTGGTGATCAGGCGGGAACGTCCATCCAGGCATGCGCCTTGTGGCTGGCCAGTTCCGCGTCCAGGATTTTCATCTGCCGCAGGCCGTCGGCGAACTGCGGATAATCCGGCGCCAAGTTGGGATCGGCAACAGAGGCATAAAAGCGCCGGAACAGCTGCTTGAACGTGTCGGGATAACCCTCGGCATGGCCGCCGGGATAGTCGGCGAAGGCGCGCGCCTTTTCGTTCATCAATGACGGGTCCTTCAGCAGCACCTGATTGGGCGCATCGCGGTGGCCCAGCCACAATTCCTCCGGACATTCCTGGCGCCAGGTGGCGCCGCCCCTGGTGCCATAGATTTCCAGCACCAAGCCATTCTTGCGGCCGGCCGACACCTGGCTGGCGGTCATGACGCCCCGCGCCTGATCTTTACCGTTTTTGGCCATGCGGAACAGGGTGGCGCCGAAATCCTCGGTGACGATTTGCGTGTCCACGGTCTCGCCCGCCGCGCCCAGTTTGCCGCTGAAGCTTTCGCCGCCGCTTTTCGGCTGCTTGCGGGTAGGATGGAAAATCTGCAGGTCGCTGCACACCGCCGACACTTTCAGTCCGCTGACATGCTCAGCCATGTCGAAGAAGTGCGAACCGATATCGGCCATCACCCGCGAGGCGCCGCTGACTTTGGGGTCCACCCGCCAGTTCCAGTCTGTCTCATAAAGCATCCAGTCCTGGGAATAGGTGCCCTGGACCACCAATATTTCGCCGAATTCGTCCGCTTCGCGCATGCGGCGCATCTGCTGCACCATCGGATAATAGCGCAGATTGTGGCACAGCCCCCCGCGCAGCTTCTTTTTCGCCGCCAGGTCGGTCAGCTCCTGCGCCTCGGCGCTCGACATCGCCAGCGGTTTCTCGCACAGCACATGCTTGCCCGCTTCCAGCGCCGCCTTGGCGATGGGAAAATGCGACACATTGGGCGTGGCGACATGCACGGCATCGATCGAAGGATCGTTGATCACATCGCGCCAGTCGCCGGTGACATTGAGAATATTGTAGCCCGCGCCCGCTTCCCGCGCCTTGTCCAGACTGGTGGCGGCAACCTCCACCACGTCCACATTCTCCACGCGGCGCAACGCTTCCAGATGCACCCGGCCCATGAAGCCGGTGCCGATCACAGCGGTTCGAATGCGGTCCATGTCAAACCCACCAGGCCGCGGCCGGTTTTTCCTTGATGATCACCTGGGCGAGCAGCGCCGCCGCCTTGGAAAGGCCCTCATCGGGCGACATCAGACTGTCCTCATGCTCGATGGAGAGCACATTGTCATAGCCGTACATGCGCAGGGTGGAGATGAATTCGCTCCACCATTCGGCGCTGTGGCCATAGCCCACGGTACGGAAGATCCAGGAGCGTTCGCGTTCATTGGTATAGGACTTGGTGTCCAGCACACCGGTGCGCGGCAGGTTGGCGGGAAACATCTGGGTGTCCTTGGCATGGACGTAATGGATGGCATCGCCCAGCACGCGGATGGCGGCGATGGGATCGATGCCCTGCCAAAACAGGTGACTAGGATCGAGATTGGCGCCGACCGACGGCCCAGCAATGGCGCGCAGCCGCAGCATGGTCTCGGGATTGTAGACCACAAAGCCCGGATGCATTTCTATGGCGATCTTGACGCCATGGTCGGCGGCGAATTTGCCATGCATCTTCCAATAGGGCGTCACCACGTCGTCCCATTGCCAGTTCAGCACATCCAGGAAATCCGGCGGCCAGGGGCAGGTGACCCAATTGGGAAATTTCGCGGTCGGCGAATCCCCCGGACAGCCCGAGAAATCCACCACCGTCTTCACGCCCAGCATCTGCGCCAACAACACCGTCTTGCGACTGGTTTCGGCATGCTTTTCGCGAATCTCCTTGTCGGGATGCAGCGCATTGCCGTGGCACGACAGTGCCGAGATCGTCATGCCGGCATCGGCGATCTTGCTTTTGAAGGTCGCTAGCTCGGCCGGATTGTCCAGCATGGACAATTTGGCATGGGCATCGCCGGGATAATTGCCGGTGCCGAATTCCACCGTGTCGATGTTCAGCGACTTCAGCTTTTTCAGCACATCGTCTAGCGGCAATGCCGACAATAACGGCGTGAACACACCTATTTTCATGATCTGCTCCGGGCCTTCATGACCGTCCTCCAAATGCCCCCTTGGCGGGGCTTAAGGCGGTGATTTCAGACTATTAAGTGGGTCTGTGCAACTGGGCGCTTTCCTAGCCCGGAGTGAGCTTCAGCAGGGCCTTTTGTTCGGTCAGCACATAGACCGCGCCGTCCGGTCCCACCCGCACGTCGCGGATGCGGGTTTTGAGCTCACTCAGCAACGGCTCTTCCTGGATCACCTTGCCGTTCTTCAACACCAGGCGATAGACGCCAAGGCCGCGTAAGGCGCCCGCCAGAAGATTGCCGCGCCATTGGGGAAACAGCGTGCCGTTGTAGTAGGCCAGTCCTGACGGCGCGATCACCGGGTCCCAGTAATAGACCGGCTGTTCCATGCCCTCCTTGGCGATAATGCCTTCATTGACGGGGCCGCCCGGATAGTCGATGCCATGGGTGATGACCGGCCAGCCGTAATTCTTGCCTTTCTGGATGCGGTTCAGTTCATCGCCGCCGCGCGGACCGTGCTCGGTTTCCCAGAAGGTGCCATCGGGCGCCGATACGAAACCCTGCGGACTGCGGATGCCATAGGCCCAGATTTCCGGGCGCACGCCCGGCGTGTTCAGAAAGGGATTGTCGGGTGAGGGCGCGCCCTCCGGCGTCAGGTGAATGATCTTGCCCACGTCATTGTCAAGTTTCTGGGCCAGTGACTCATCATAATCGTGCTTGTTGTTGCCGTCGCGGTCTCCCACCGTCATGAACAGCGAGCCGTCGCGGGCAAAGACGATGCGCCCGCCCTGCTTGGCTGAGAAATTCTTCTCCGGCAGCACCGGCACGCCGCGATAGATCACGGTGACGTCATGCACCGAACCGGCTGCTTCATCCAGCACGCCATGCGCCAGATAGGTGTTGCTGTAACCCTCGGCCAGAGTCTCGAAGAAGGAGAAATATATCAGGTGGCTTTTGGCGAAGCTTGGCGCCAGCACGACATCGAGCACGCCAAGCTTCCTGGGCGGCGCCAGCATGGCCAGGCCGGTCAGCGGTTCCGATAATGTGCCGCTGCCGTCCACGATCCGCAGCTGGCCGGGATATTTTTCGCTGACCAGCATCTTGCCACTGGGCAGGAAGGCGATTGACCAGGGCAGGTGCAGCTTGTCGGTGATGGTGGTGACTTTATAGGACGCCACCTTGTGGTAGGGGGCGCGGGTCTGTTCGGGGAAAAGCGGCTTGTCGTCGGCCTTCTCGGGCGGGCGGGCATCCCAGCCTTGCCCTTCCACCAGGCGCGGCGGCGGAAATTCGCGGGAATCGCCCACCGTGCGGGGCGGCGGGGGCGGTGCGTCCTGCGCCATGGGCGCGGTGGGCAAAAGAGCCAGCAATCCCACCAGGATCAGGTGTCGCCGCATCGTATTTCTCCTGTCTTTCGCCCCAATTCCGGTCTCGGGCTGATGACGGCCGTGCCGGTATCCCGCTACACTAGCCGCAAAACGGGCCGCAGAAAAAGCGTGCTGTAAGGGGAATGGTGGGTACGAATTCCACATTGGAGATGCTGCCGCTCGACTATGTCGAGTTTTTCGTCTTTCTGACGGTTTTGTGTGTCGTGGGCTTTGTCTCGGGCCGGGGCGAGCGCTCGAACTCCAACGACTATTTCCTGGCCGGCCGGCGGCTGCCCTGGTACGCGGTGGGCGGCTCTTATATCGCGGCCAATGTCTCCACCGAGCATTTCATCGGCCTGGTGGGCGCAAGCTATATCATGGGCATGCCCACGGCGCTGGCGCAGTGGCAGACCACCCTGGCGGAAATCATTATCGTCTTTCTGTTCGTGCCCTTCCTGATCCGGGCCCATGTCGTCACCGTGCCGCAATATCTGTCGGCGCGCTTCGGCCCCGGCGTGCGGCTGGCCTTCGCGTTGCTGACCATCTTCGCCAACATCACGATCTTCATGGCGGCGGTGATGTATGCCGGCGGGCTGGCGCTGTCGGGCTTCTTCGGCTGGCCGCTCTTGGCCTGCATCATCGGCACCGGATTGTTCGCCGGTGGCTGGGCGGTCTATGGCGGCCTCAACACCGTGGCCTGGACGGGCGTTTTTACGGCGATCGTCAAGATCGGCGGTGTGACCTTGCTCACCGTCCTGGCGCTCAAGGCGATGACGCCCTCCGGCGGAGTGATCGACGGTTTCCTCACCGTGATGCGCAACAATATCGCCGACCATGGCATCTGGCACCAGGCGCTGAACGCCAGCGCGCCGCATCTCACCCATTACGGCGCCTACAATCGGCTCACCGTGTTTCAGCCGCCGGATCATCCGCTGACGCCCTGGCCCGGCACCTTCTTCGGCGTGTTGTCGGTGGGCGTGTGGTATGGCGTGATGAACCAGTTCATCGTCCAGCGCGTGCTGGGCGCGCGCGATATCTGGCATGCCCGCATGGGCATGGTGATGGCGGGTTACGCCAAGTTGTTTTTGCCATTCATCATTGTGTTGCCCGGCCTGATCCTGTTTTCCCGCCACCCCGAATTCATGCTGCAGCCTTGGGCCGATGCCAACCATCGTGCCGATGGCGGCTTTGTGGTGCTGGTGCGGGAGTTCTTTCCGGTCGGACTGCGCGGACTGTTGCTGGCGGTGCTGATCTGCGCCGTGCAAGCCACGGTCAGCTCGGTGGTCAATGCCACCGCGGCCATCCTGACCTTGGATATCTATGTGCCGCTGATCAATCCAGCGGCATCCGAAAAACAGAAAGTGCGCTTCGGCATCTGGGCTTCGCTGGCCGCCATCATCGCGGGCATCGCCATGGCTATCGCCATCAGCCACATGGATGCCGGCATCTACCAGTATATGCAGACCATCAACGCCCTGGTGGCGCCGCCTTTTGCCGCCATCCTGTGGGTGGGCCTGTTGTGGAAGCGCACCAGCGGCGCCGGCGCCATCGCCGCCATCATCACGGGTTTCGCCGCCGGCCTCGGCCTGAAGCTGATCGGCTATCTTTGGATCATGCCCGGCTGGTTCTATCCCTTCGGCAACCAGGCGCCGGTGTGCCTGCTGGTTTCCGTTCTGGCCTGTGTGCTGGGCACTCTGGCCCATCCCGCCCGTACCCCCGGCACCGATCCCGACCCCGTCACCTTCTGGGATTCCCGCCAAACCCTGTCCCAGGGCCTGGGCGAGCACTGGTACAGCAGTGTCGTGCTGTGGGCGGGCCTGTCATTGGTGCTGACCTTGGCCGGCATGGTGATATTCTCTCAACTCTTCTTTCCGACAGGAACAGGCCCATGAACAAGAAAAACCTGGCCGATCTGGTGATCCGGCAATCGGAGTTCAAAGGCGAGATCGGGGTGGCGCGCGCCGATATCACGCCGCCGCCCAATATTTATGCCCGCTCCTGGGGCAGCGCGTTGCATGACGCGGCGGAAGGCATCCACCGGCCGCTATTCGTCACCAGCCTGTTCATCCGCGGCGGCGATCCCCAGCTTGAACTTTATCTCGTCTGCTTCGATCTGGGCTGGTGGTACGACCAAGCCCATGAACACGAGATCCGCAAGCGCATTCTGGACGAGTCTGGCATTCGTAACGAACAGTTGATTACCCATATGGGCCATACCCATTCGGGGCCCATCACCAATCTGCAAAATCTGGAACGCCAGGGCGGCCATCTGATCCCCGCCTATCGCGACGAGATTGTGAAAGGCGCGGTCGCCGTCATTCGGGAATCCAAGGCCAATGCGCAACCCGCGGTGGCCTCCTGGGCCGACGGGCGTTGCAATCTGGCGCGTAACCGCGACCTGGTGCTGGACAGCGAAACTTTCCTTTGCAGCGTCAATCCCGAAGGGCCCAGCGACGATACGGTCCTTGTGGGCCGCATCACCGACGCCAAAGGCAAGATCATCGCCACCATGGTGAATTATGCCTGCCATCCGGTGTCGCTGGGCGGTGGCAATAAGCTGATCTCGCCCGATTACTACGGCGCGATGCGCGAAGTGGTGGAGCGCGATACAGGTGGCGCGCCCTGTTTTTTCCTGCACGGCGCGTCCGGCGATATGACGCCGCTGCGTTCTTATGAAAGCGATACCGCCATCGCCGATCAGAATGGCCGCCAGCTGGGCTATGCCGCGCTTTCTACCTTGACCGGCATGCTGCCACCGGAACAGGAGATCGCTTTCGACCGGATCGAGGATTCCGGTGCCCGACTGGGACGCTGGAGCTTGAGGCCAAAACCCGCCAGCACGGTTCTGAAAGCAACCGTCTCGGACACCGAACTGCCCTATGTCGACCTTCCCACCGAGGCGGAGTTGCTGGAGGCGATCAAGACCTGCACCGATCGTCCCTTGAAAGAGCGGCTGGAGCGGCGTCTGATGGTCCGCCATGACGTCGGCGATGGGACATCGCGCAAGGTGCGCACCACTTTGCTGCAGATCGGAGACGCCTTCCTGGTGGGGGCGCCCGCCGAGCCCTATAGCATCTACCAGGTGGAGATCCGCAAGCGTTTCCCCGGCCATGCCGTGATGGTGCTCAACATCGTCAACGGCAATGTCGGCTATCTTGCGCCGGCCGAGACCTATGACAAGCCCGGCCTCTACCAGATCAAGATTTCGCTGTTCCGGCCCGGCTGCATGGAGCAGGTGATCGAAGACACCGCCAAATCACTCAAGGCACTTGAAGGCGCCCATGGATAAGAACCCTCCCTGCGAAACCGTGCTGGAGCACAACCGCCGCTACATTCCCGGCGGCATTTCCTCGGTCAATCGCAGCATCGATCCCGCCATCACCTTCGTAAAAGGCGAGGGCGCCTATCTGTGGGACAACGACGGCAAGCGCTACATCGATTATCACGCGGGCTTCGCGCCCTATTTCCTGGGGCATAATTTTGCACCGATAAATCAGGCGGCCGCAGCGGCATTGATCGGCGGCGACAGTCTGTTCGGGGCCGGTCCTTCCATCGCGGAAGGGCGATTGGCGGAATTGATCTGCGAGAATGTCCCGGCGGCGCAGAAGGTGACCTTCCTCAACACCGGCAGCGAGGCGACGTCGCTCGCCATCCGGATCGGCCGCGCGGTCACCGGCCGAAGCCACATCATCGTGATGCAGGGCGGCTATAACGGCAATCACGACGAAGTTGCCTGCAATGTGTTCAACACCCTGGCCGAAGTGGGGCCGCGCGTTTCGCCAGGCGAATATCCGCTCAGGCCCCTTGGGGCGGGCACCACCGTCACCCAGACCCATTTCACCCATGCGGTGAACTACAATGATCTGGAATCGGTGCGCTATGTCTGCCGCCGCTTTCCCGTCGCCGCCCTGATCACCGAACCGCTGCTGCAGAATATCGGGGTGGTGAAGCCTGCGCCCGGCTATCTGGAAGGTCTGCGCGCGCTGGCGGACGAATTGGGCTTTCTGCTGGTCTTCGACGAAGTGAAGACTGGCTTTCGCCATGCGTTGGGCGGCTATAGCCAGCTATCGGGTGTGACACCCGACTTGGTGGTCTATGGCAAGGCGGTGGCCAATGGCTTTCCCCTGGCGGCGGTGGGCGGCAAGACCAAATACATGGACTCCATCATCGATCCCGATCCTGCGCGCCGTCCCTTTGTCGCCGGCACTTATAACGGCCACCCCGTCGCGGTCGCCGCCGCGATCGAGACGGTGCGTTATCTGGTTGCCAACAAGGATTCGATTTATCCCAAGATGGAAACGATGGGTGCAGCGATGGAGGCGGGGATACTGGATATCTTCAGCCGCCGGGGCATTACGGCTTGCGTGGCGCGCCAGGGGTCGGCCTTTTCCTTCTATCTGATGGAAAAACCGCCGGCCGATTTGCACGACATCATCCAGGGTCATGATTTTGCCCGGGACGTGGCGTTGCGCCGGGCCTTGATTGCGCGCGGCGTGTTTTTTGTGCCCATTGCGACCAAGCAATGTTCGCTTTCCGCCGCGCATAGCGAGACGGATGTCCAGTTTACGCTGGAACAGTTCGAAAGCGCCGTTGCCGCCGTCTGGTAAGACGCTATAGTCGCGGAAAATCACCCAAAACCGGGATTTCAGGGGAGAGTTTTCATGAAACGCTTGTTGCTGGCCGCGCTGGCACTGACTCTGCCTCTGGGCCTGCCTGTGGACGTATTCGCGCAGCCGGGCGGTCAATCTGCCAATCAGACCTTGGCGCCCACCGAGATCAAGATTCCACCCCGCAAACTGGCGGCGCCGGTGCCAGCTTTGTTGCAGACAAGGGCGCACGAAATCTTCAGCACCACCTGTTCGGGTTGCCATGGCGTCACCGCCCAACCGGGCGCCAAGGGTCCCAGCCTGTTTGCGCCGGATTTTCTTGGCAACCGCAGCGACGCGCAGATCGTCCAGGCCATCACCGATGGCGTGCCCGGTATGCCCAGTTTCAAGACCCTGTTCTTCGCCGACGAGATCGCGCAGATGCCCGCTTATTTGCGCATTCGCGGCGGGATCATCAATCGCAGCGTGGGCCCGGTGCCCGACATTACGGGCAAGGTCTTCAACAGCCAGAAAGCGACCTTCAAGGTTGAGACCCTGGTGAAAGACCTGGATCAGCCCTGGGGCATGGCCTTCCTGCCCGATGGCCGCCTGATCTTTACCGAACGCGCCGGGCGGCTGCGCTTCATGGATAAGAACGGTGTGATTTCGGACGCCGTGAAAGGCACGCCCAGCGTCTTTGTGCGCCAGGACGGCGGCATGTTCGATGTGGCGCTGCCGCCCGATTACGCCAAGAGCGGCTGGATCTATCTTTCCTATTCCAACGTGCCGCCCGGCATCGTGCCCGAACCGGGCAGTGAGAATGCGCCCAACCTGGCGCCGCCGACCATGACCTTTATCGTGCGCGGCAGGGTCAATGCCCAGAATGAGTGGGTGGATCAGCAGATCCTGTTCAATCCCCCGGCGGATTCCTATCGCAACAGCGCAGATCATTACGGCTCGCGATTCCTGTTCGACCGCAAGGGGCATTTCTTCTGGTCCATGGGCGAGCGCCATGACATGCAGATGTCGCAGAACCTGGCTTCGCCGCTGGGCAAGATTCACCGTCTCAATGACGATGGCAGTATTCCAAAGGACAATCCGTTCATCCACACGCCGGGCGCGCTGGGCAGTATCTGGAGCTATGGCCACCGCAATCCGGAAGGTTTGACCTTCGATCCCGCCACCGGGATTTTGTGGGAGACCGAACACGGCCCCACGGGCGGCGATGAGGTCAACATCATCGAGCCGGGCAAGGATTACGGTTGGGGCGTGGCGACCATGGGACTGGAGCCCGGCGTCAATCACCTCCACGCCACCGGCATGACCGATCCCATCACCTTCTTTAATCCTTCCATCGGGCCCGCCGGCATCGCCTTTTATACCGGCGACAAATTTCCGAATTGGAAGGGCAACCTGTTCATCACCGGCATGGTCGGCCAGAAACTGATCCGTATGGAGATCAAGGATCACCAGATCGTCGCCCAGGAAACGGTGATCCAGGACTATGGCCGTGTCCGAGACGTCAAGACCGGGCCGGACGGGTTTGTCTATGTGCTGCTGCAAAACATGAATGGCGATCCCAAGGGCGGTTCCATCATCCGGCTGGTACCGGGGACGCCGGGACTTCCTCAGACTAACCCATTGAAATAACTTATATAGTACTTATTTCTATTGAGAATGAATTTGCAAGTCACTTGCAAATAGACCACAGGCGTGTTTGAAAGCCTTCGCAAATGAGGGTTCAGCATGCCGCCCGTCCAAAAACCGCTTCCGTCCAGCCAGCCGGTCAAACGGGTCGCCGTCAGCGATCTGCTGGGCGGCGGGCGCGAGGCTGTGCTGCTGCATGGCGGTGACGAATACCGCCTGCGTCTCACCAGCAACGGCAAGCTGATCCTCACCAAGTAGCAAGTGTCTTCACCGTCTACCAAGCCAGCCCCTTACCGCCAAAAGGCCAACAAGGATGCCAGCCAGGTCTAACAAGCTGAGCCTTGAAGAGGCCTTTCCGTGTCTGCCAAATCCGCTTCCCAATCCCCGGCGCTTTCGGGCGCGTCGCTGGGTGTGCTGTCCGCGCTGCTGCTTACCCCACCGGCATACGCGCAGGAGAGCGGACCCGTGCAGCTGGGCCCTGTCTCGGTCAACGATAAGGCCGACAGGAACGGGCTTAACCACAGCCCTCCATTGGCCTCAATGCCCACTACCAGCCTCCAGGACACGCCCCAGGCGGTCACTGTCATCGACGCCCAGACCATGAAACAGCAGGCCACCACTACCCTCAGCGATGCGCTGCGCAATGTGCCCGGCATCACCATCGCTATCGGCGAAGGCGGCACCTTGGCGGGCGACCAGTTCAAGATCCGCGGCTTCGACGCCAAGGACGATGTCTATCTCGACGGCTTGCGCGATTTCGGCGCCTATACCCGCGACAGTTTCAACTATGAAGAAGTGCAGGTTCTGAAAGGCCCATCCGGTCTGATGTTCGGCCGCGGCACCACCGGCGGCGCCATCAATACGATTTCCAAGACGCCGATCCTCAAGGACAGATATTCGGCCGCCATCGAAGGCGGCAATGGCGATCATGTCCGCGCCACCGCCGATCTCAACACTGTCTTGTCCGATACCGGGGCTGTGCGGCTGAGTCTGATGGTCACCGACACCGGCGTGGTGGATCGCGATCTGGTGCATGCGACACGCTGGGGCATCGCTCCCACCATCGCGCTGGGCCTGGGTACCGACACGCAATTCTCGCTGGGCTATATGCACCAGCACAGCAGCGGTATTCCCGACTACGGCATCCCGGTGGCGCAGCGCCCCGGCCAGCTGATCGCCGAGCCGGCCACGCAATATGGCGTGCCGCGCAACACTTTCCTGGGCTACAACACCGACCGCGACCGCAACGATGCCGATATCGTCACCATGAAGCTGGCGCACCAGGCGACGCCCTGGCTGACCCTCAGCAACGACACCCGCGTCGCCGCCTATTCGCGCTATTTCCAATACACCACCATCGACCGCTGCGACTTCACGGTGGCGACCAATTTCTGCTCCACTATGCTGTTCGGATCGACGCCTTCCACGGCGCTGGGCGGTATCGGCGGCAGCGGTCCCTATCAGCAGAACAGTTGGGGCGCGCAAGATGTCGCCAGCGCCAAGGCCGATTTCAACATCGGTGGTTTCCGCAATGTGGCCATTATGGGCTTCGACGCGTCATACCAGCGCGCTGACCGCACCATTTTCGCCTATACCCTGCCCACGCCAGCGCAGTTTGCCTATACGCTGAACGACCATGGCCAGAGCCGCGCCAATATCGGGCGCAGCCTGTTCAATCCCGATCACAATGTGCCGCCGGGCTATACGGTGTTCCTGCCCACCGCGACGACGCTGGCCAACTCCACCGCCACGGCGGCGACGGTGACTTTCTCCAGCGGCGATTCCACCGACCTGGCGTTCTTCGCCACCGACCGTTTCTATTTCACCCCGGAATGGTCGCTGATTGGCGGTGTTCGCGTGGATCGTTATACGGCGAACTTTTCCAGCACCGTCGCCGGCGGCGCCGTCACCAAGGCGCGCTCGCCCTCCACCCTGGTCAATCCGCGCGCCAGCCTGGTGTTCGAGCCGGACGAGAACAGCACCTATTACTTCTCCTATGGCAAGTCGGCGGTGCCCCAGGGCACCTCGATCGTGGGATCGCCCACGCCGATCACCACGGCCAATCAAGCTCTCGATCCCGAAAGAAGCGAAACAATCGAAACCGGTGCCAAGCACAGCTTCTTCGATGGCGCCTTGGGGCTTAGCGGCTCGCTCTTCAAAGTGCTGAAAAGCAACGCCCTGATCACTGATCCGGTCAGCGGCACCGCTACCGCCCAGTCGGGCGAACGCGACCGGGTGCAGGGCGTCGAGCTGTCGGTCACTGGCCAGATCACCGACAAGTGGAATGTGCTGGGGGCCTATACCTTCCTGGATTCCAAGGTGACGGCGGACAATAGCTGCACCACCACGGCACCGCTGATCTGCAAGCCCAATCCTTACACCATCGGCACCCAGGTGATCTTCGTGCCCAAGAACGCTTTCTCGCTCTGGTCATCTTACAGATTGGACGATCTGGTGCCGGGGTTGGGCATCGGGGGTGGCGCGATCTATCAATCCAAGCTTTTCGTCCGCAATACCATAGCAGGCACGGCGCCCAATCCCACCGGTCTCAGCCGCGTCGCCGTCATTCCGCGCACCTTGGAGTTCGACGCGGTCGGCACCTATGACATCCGCAATTTCCACTTCCAGTTCAACCTCAACAATATCGCCGATGAGCTGAACTACGCGCAATCCTTCGGCAATCGCGGCACGCCGTCGGCGGGCCGCACTTTTATCGTCTCGGCAGGAATTGATCTATAGCCATGCTGGTCCATGTCCCCAATCTGTTGTCGGCGGAGCAGCTCGCCCATATTCGCGGCGTGCTGGCGGGGACGGCTTGGGTCGACGGCAGGGCGACGGCGGGCGCCCAGTCGGCGGAGACGAAAAACAATCTCCAGGTGCCGGAGGATTCCCCCGCTGCCCGCGCTTTGGGCGAGATCATTCTGGGTGCACTGGGCCAAAACGAAGCCTTCATGTCCGCATCCCTGGCGCGTCGCGTCTTTCCGCCCTTGTTCAACCGCTACGATCCGGGCATGGCGTTCGGGGCCCATATCGACAATGCCATCCGCATGGTCAAGCCGTCGCTGGGCACGGGCGCGCCGATCCGGGTGCGCACCGATATGTCGGCGACCCTGTTCCTCACCGATCCGGCCGACTATGACGGTGGCGAGCTGGTGATCGAAGACACGTTCGGGATTCACAAGGCCAAATTTCCGGCCGGCGACCTGGTGCTCTATTCCGCCACCAGCCGCCATCATGTCACAGAAATCACGCGCGGCAGCCGTTGGGCGTCCTTTTTCTGGATCCAGAGCATGGTGCGCGACGAAGCCGCCCGCGGCATGCTGCTGGAACTTGACACGGCCATCCAGGGCCTGCGCAAACAGGTCGGTGACAGCGAGCAGGTTGTCAGCCTGACCGGGCTCTATCACAATCTTGTCCGCCGCTGGGCCGAGACATGAGGAAGCCATGAGTTTTGCAACCGTCCGCCATACGCTTTTCACCCTGCATATGTGGACTGGGCTGATCCTGGGAATCCTGCTGGCGGCGCTGGGCCTGTCGGGAAGCCTGCTGGTTTACGACCAGGCCATCTCGGATTTCCTGGTGCCGCCGCCGCACGCCACCACCGCGGGCCAGCCGCTGCCGCTGACGATGATTGCCGATATCGCTCGTGATGCCGCCGCCGAGCAGGGCGCAGGCGGCAGGGCGATGCAGATGATTTTGCCGCAAAAGACGGGCGATGCCATTGTCGTGCGCTTCGGCGGCATCTCGCCGATGGGGGCGCAGCCGGCCGGGAATGGCGCCCGGCGCGGCGGCGGCCGTGAAGCCGCGGGCATGCGGGGCCTTCAGATATATCTCGATCCTGTGTCCGGCGAAGTGTTGGGCGCGCGCGGTTTCGTGCTGCCGCCTATCCTGACATTCGCCCATCAATTGCACGGCAATTTCCTGATGGGCCGTGAGTTCGGCCGCCCCATCGTCGGCTGGCTGGGCGTGGCCATGTGCCTGCTGGGTCTGACCGGACTGGTCCTGTGGTGGCCCAAGCGCGGACAATGGAAATACGCCTTCACGGTGCGCCGTGCCGCCAGCGGCCTGCGCTTCCACCGCGAACTGCATGCCGCCACCGGCATCTGGATTTTCTTCGTCTTCATGGCGGTGAGTTTTTCCGGTGTGGTGATCGCCTGGCCCCAGACCCTGGGGCTCAACGCATCGGCATCCGGGCCGCGTCTTGCGCCCATGGTCGCACCGATGGACGGCAAACCACTGGGCGCCACCGAGGCGGTGATCGCGGCGCGCGCGGCGGTGCCGGGCCTGACGCCGCACAGCATTGCCTTTCCCGCACGGCCCGATCGGCCAATCAGCGTGAACTATCTCAGCAATGGCGCCATCGGCGCCACAGCCCTGGTCGATCCTTATAGCGGCAAGGTACTGGCGGTGCGCGATCCTTCCGAGCGCTTCCTGGCCTGGATGCGTCCGGTGCATGATGGCAGCCTGGGCGCACTGTGGCGTTTCCTGGTGTTTGTGTCGGGCATTGTGCCGACGCTGTTCGTTGTCACCGGCATCATCATGTGGTGGAAAAAACGCCAGCGCCACGTGCCGATGACCATGATGAGCGAAGACGTAGCGGAGGATGAAGCGTAATGAGCTTATCCTATCCGCAGCGCGCATTCGACCATGCGCGGCCCGTGCTTCGCGCCCGGCGCTTGCCGCCGGTTGGCGACAAATTCACCAGCATCGCCATTACCATCGCGATTCATGTGGTGATCGCAACGATGGCCTTGACGGCCGTGCATGTCACCCGGCCCAAAGTGATGCAGGAATTGTCGGTTCAGATCACGCCGGCACGGATCAAGCAGGCTGAGGACATCAGGCCTTTGCCCAAATTGGCGGTGCCCAGTGTGATCACGGCCCCGCCGCCGGAAATCTCCGTCCAGATCGCGCCGCCGCCGGTGGTGACACAGCAAGCCGTGGCCCAGCCGCCCCAGCCGGTGGCCGCGCCCCAGATGGCGGCCGGTGAAACCCGCGCCAGTTATCTGGGCCGTGTCCTGGCCCAGCTCAACCGTTTCAAGCAATATCCCCGCGCCGCACGCCAGGCCCACATCGAAGGGGTGGTGATGCTGCATTTTGTGATGGACGCGAATGGCGCGGTGCAGAGTTTCGAGATCGCCAAAAGCAGCGGCCGTCCCGTGCTGGACGCCGAGGCCCTGGCGCTGATCCAGCGCGCTCAACCCTTGCCGGCCTTGCCTGCGGACTATCCCACCCGCACCCTGGATGCCATTGTGCCCATCGCGTTTTCGCTGAGCGGCTGAGCACCACGCCACCAGGGGCTGGCCCGCCTGCGGGGCTGCGGCTATTGGCCCAAAGCGTAGACGTCGGAAGAGCGGGTTCGCGCGGCCGAAAGCGCTGCCATTTCAGCATCCAGACCCCTCGACCCTTGGATGGGAGCGTGGTTAGATGCGCCGATAAGCGCCAATGCGCGCGACAAGAAAACGCATTTAGGGGACAAGATCATGGAAAAAAAATCTCGCCGCGGCCTGTTGACCAAGGGCGCCGCTGCTGCGGCCGCCGCCGCGCTGGCGGTGACCGGCGCTGACGCCAAGGGCAAGCCCGCCAAGATGGAAAAGCGTTCTCCCTATCCGCCGCGCGACCCTTCGGCCGGCAAGCCGATGTTCTCCCGCGCCGTCGCCTACGGCAACATGCTGTTCTTGTCGGGGGTGGGCTATCACAAGCCCGGCACCATCGAGGACCATACCAAGGGCGTGCTGGAAGAGCTTTCCCAGAACCTGAAAGACGCGGGCTCCTCACTGCAAAAGTGCCTGAAGGTGACTGTCCTCCTCAACGACCTCAAGGATTATGCCGCGATGAACGAAGTCTATAAGAGCTTCGACTGGGGCGACATTCCGCCGGTGCGCACCACCACCGCGCCGGCCGGGGGCATTCCCGGCAACTCGCTGGTCGAAATCGACGTCATCGCCTACATCTGAGGGAAACCAACATGTTCGGTAAATGGTCCAGGCGCAGTATTCTTCAATCCTCCGGCGCGGTGGCGGGCGTTGCCATGGCCCCCGTCACGGCGGCCGCCGCTGCGGCGCCCGCCGCGCACGACACGGTGGTCAATAGCGGCACGCCCGGGGACAATCTTTTCACCCGCATCGGGGTGCGGCCGATCCTGAATGCGCGCGGCACCTATACCATCCTCAGCGGCTCGCGCTCGCTGCCGCAGGTCAAGCAGGCCATGTTCGAAGCCTCGCATTATTACGTCCAGATGGACGAGATGATGGAAGGCGTCGGCAAGGAACTGGCCCGGCTGAACGGTTGTGAATCGGCCATGGCCACCACTGGCTGCGAGGCAGCCATCGTACTGGCCACTATCGCCTGCGTCGCCGGCAGCAATATCGAGAAGTGCCAGGCCCTGCCTTACGTCAAGGCCAAGGACCAGGTCATCATCCCCAAACATTCGCGCAATCCCTATGACGTCGGCGTGCGCGTGGTGGGGGCCGAGGTGATCGAGGTCGAGACCCCGGATCAATTGCGGGCGAAGATCTCGCCGCGCACCGCCATGATCTATGTGACGTCCGATCCCCAGGAAGCCAAAAGCGTTTTGCCGATCCGCACCATCATCGCCATTGCCAAGGAAAAGAACATTCCGGTGTTCGTGGATGCGGCGGCGGAAGAGCCGATGAGTCCCAATGTCTATATGCAGCAGGGTGCCAGCTTTGTCGGCTATTCGGGCGGCAAGTGTCTGCGCGCGCCGCAATCCTCCGGCATGCTGCTGGGCAAGGCGGACCTGATCAAGGCGGCCTGGTTCCAGGCATCGCCGCATCACAATTATGGCCGCGCCTTGAAATGCTCCAAGGAGGAAACCATGGGGCTGCTGGCGGCGGTGCGCCAGTGGTACAAGCGCGATCATGACGGCGAGCAGCACATGTGGCGCAGCTGGATGCAGACCGTCGAAACGCGGCTGAAGCCGATCAAGGGTCTGCAATTCGAATATCTGGAGCCCCAGGGCCTTTCCAACCGGGCGACGCGGCTGCGTGTCCGCTGGGATGCCGCCGAAGTGGGCATCACCGGCACCGAATTGGAGAAGCGCCTGAACGATGGCTCCCCCCGCATCATGACCGAGCCCGCCGCCGGCCACCGGCCCGATGCGATGGCCAGCAGCATCACCCTGATGCCTTATATGATGGACCAGGGCGAGGACCGCGTCCTGGCCGATGCGCTCTTCAAGATCCTCAGCAATCCGGGACAGTATCCCAATCCGGTTGTGCCGGGCGGCACGCCGGCGGCGATGAGTGGTACCTGGGCGGTCAGCATCCACTACTCCTGCGGCATGGGCGAACAGCATTTTGTGTTGAAGCAGGACGGCAATGCCCTGACCGGTGATCACAAGGGCGAGATTTACACCGGCATGTTGCAAGGCTCGATTCATGGCGACCAGCTGAAGCTGCAAAGCAACATGGCGGTGCCGGGAAATGGCATTCACTGGAGCTTTGAAGGGTCCGTGCGCGGCAATTCCATCTCGGGCAACGTGAACATGGGCGAATATGGTCCCGCCACCTGGACAGCGACCAAGGCATGAGCACGCTGAAGAAGCTGCTGGCCTGCAGCGCCTTGGTGTTTGCAGCATCCGGCGCCGCGGCCCAGCCGCTGCCGGCCTATGACTTGCTGCTGCGCGGCGGCCATGTCATCGACGCCAAGAACCATATCGATGCGGTGATGGATGTCGCCATCAAGGACGGCCGTATCGCCAAGGTGGCGCCGGGCCTAAGTCCTGGCGACGCCATCAAGGCCATCGATGTGCGCGGCATGATCGTCACGCCCGGCCTGATCGACCTGCACACCCACAATTATACCGGCACGGGCGAGCGTGGTTCCTATGCCGGGGATCTCAGCGTGCTGCCGGACGGCTTCACCTTTCGCACCGGGGTCACCACCGTGATCGATGCGGGCTGTGCGGGCTGGCGCAATTTTGAGGATTTCAAGGATCGTGTCATCGACCGGTCCAAGACCCGCATCCTGGCGATGCTCAATATCGTGGGTTCGGGCATGCGCGGCGGCCGCTATGAGCAGAACACCTTCGACATGGACGGCGAGGCCACCGCCAAGATGGCCTTGCGCTATCCGGGCCTTATCATCGGCGTCAAATCCGCCCATTTCAACGGCCCGGAATGGACTCCGAACGAGCAGGCGGTGATCGCCGGCACCAAGGCCAACATTCCCGTGATGGTGGATTTTGGTGCTGACCGTCCCACCCGCCCGCTCTATGACCTTTTGACCAAGAAGCTGCGGCCCGGCGACATCTATACCCACATGTATTCGGGACTGCGCCAGGAACAGGATCCGGCGACCCTGGGCCCCAGCAAGGGCTTCATCGATGGCCGGGCACGGGGAATCTATTTCGATGCCGGAACCGGCGGTGGCAGTTTTAAATTCTCGCTCGCGGTGCCGATGATCCAGCAGGGATTCAAGCCGGATTCGCTCTCCACCGACCTGCATGTCGACAGCATGAACAGCGCCACCAAGGACATTCTCAATGTCGCCAGCAAGTTCATGGCCATCGGCCTGACCTTGCAGGAGGTGGTGGCCGATATGACGGCGCATCCGGCGCACGAGATTCGCCACGATGAGCTGGGTAATCTGTCGGTGGGCAGCGTGGCCGACGTTGCGGTTCTCAGCATCCAGAAAGGCCGCTTCGGCTTCACCGACATGGTCAATACCAAGGTCGATGGCACCCAGAAGCTGGTGGCCGAACTGACGCTGAAGGATGGCAAGATCGTCTATGACCTGAACGGCCTGGAAGCCTTGCCCTGGAATGCGCCGCAGGGCGACATCTCGCAGGACAAGCGCTGGACCAGCTTCCCGCGCCCCGTGCCGCGCCCGACCGACGGCGTCACGCTGCACTAGCGGATCCCAAAAATGAAAACGGCGGGGACCGGCTTTCGCCTATCCTCGCCGTTCTTTGTGATTTGCTTTTCTTTCGATCAGCGCGTCACAGGGAGATAATAACACAGCCCTGTTTGCGTTCCAGCGGTTCCTGCTGGCTTCTGATTTGTTGCTGTGGATAATACGCCTCGAAAAGATACATGCAGTAGGGGCTGGTTCGTGACTTTTCCCAAGATAAAGCAGGTTCGTGCTTTCGTTGTGCGTGGCGGTGGTGCCGATTACCACGACCAAGGCGGCGGCCACTGGATCGACGATCACATCGCCACCCCCATGGCGCGCTATCCCGAATACCGCCAAAGCCGCCAAAGCTTCGGCATCAATGTTCTGGGCACGCTGGTGGTGGAGATCGAGGCCGAGAACGGCGTCACCGGCTTTGCAGTGACCACCGGCGGCGAGCCCGCCTGCTATATCGTGGAAAAGCATCTGGCGCGCTTCCTGGAAGGCCGCGACCCGGCCCAGACCGAGAAAATCTGGGACCAGATGTATTTTTCCACCCAATATTACGGGCGCAAGGGATTGGTGATCAACGCCATTTCCGGCGTGGACCTGGCGCTGTGGGATCTGCTCGGCAAACTGCGGGGCGAGCCGGTGCATCAGCTTTTGGGTGGGGCGGTGCGCGATGAGCTTGTCTTCTATGCCACCGGCGCCCGCCCCGATCTGGCCAAACAGATGGGCTTTATCGGTGGCAAGATGCCGCTGCATCACGGCCCCGCCGAAGGCGAGGAGGGCATGAACAAGGCGCTGGCTGAAATCGCGCAGATGCGCGCTGCTGTGGGTCCGGATTTCTGGCTGATGCTGGATTGCTGGATGGCGCTGGATTTGAACTATGCCACGCGGCTGGCGACCAGGGCCTGGGAACAATCGGGCCTGAAATGGATCGAAGAAGCGCTTTCCCCCGATGATTACTGGGGCTATCGCGACCTCAAGAAAGCTGTGCCGCCCGGCATGCTGGTGACCACGGGTGAGCATGACGCCACCCGCTGGGGTTTTCGCATGCTGCTGGAGATGGAGTGCTGCGACATCATCCAGCCCGATGTCGGCTGGTGCGGCGGCGTCACCGAACTGATCAAGATCGCCAATCTGGCGGAAAGCCATGGCAAGCTGATGGTGCCGCACGGCTCATCGGTCTACTCCTATCACTTCGTCATCACCCGCCATAACAGCCCCTTCGCCGAATTCCTGATGATGGCGCCCAAGGCGGACAAGGTGGTGCCGATGTTTTCGCCGCAGCTGTTGGGCGAGCCGGTGCCGGAAAATGGCCGGATCAAATTATCGGCTTTGGACAAGCCCGGTTTCGGCGTGGAGCTGAACCGCGAGGTCAAGCTGCATCGTCCCTATCCCAGATAATCGGCGATGACCCTGGACGGCGACTATGATTACATTGTGGTGGGCGCGGGCTCGGCAGGCTGCGTGGTTGCCAATCGCCTGTCAGCAGATCCCAAAAACCGTGTGCTGCTGCTGGAAGCCGGCGGGCATGACGACTGGATCTGGTTTCATATTCCCGTCGGCTATCTGTACCTGATCGGCAATCCGCGCAGCGACTGGATGTTCGAGACCGTGGCCGAGCCCGGCCTCAATGGCCGCAAGCTGAATTATCCGCGCGGCAAGGCCCTGGGCGGATCATCCGCCATCAACGCGATGATCTCCATGCGCGGGCAGGCGCACGATTACGACCATTGGCGGCAATTGGGGCTGACGGGCTGGGGCTGGGATGATGTGCAGCCGGTATTCCGCCAACTGGACCGCCATTTCCTGGGCGACAGCATCCATCACAGCGCCAGCGGCGAGCTGAGCGTGGAAGCGCCCAGGGTGCGCTGGCAGATACTGGACGCCATTGCCGATGCGGCGGAAGAGATCGGCATTCCCAAGACGCCGGATTTCAACACCGGCGACAACACCGGCAGCTGTTATTTCCATGTCAACCAGAAGCGCGGGCGGCGCTGGTCGGCGGCGCGCGGATTTCTGAAGCCTGTGCTGGGGCGGGCCAATCTGCGGCTGGAAACCGATGTCCAGGTGGACAAGCTGCTGCTGGAAGGCAAGCGCGCCATGGGCGTTCGTTTCCGGCGCGGCAGTGAAGTGGTCGAGGCCAGCGCCAAAGGCGAGGTCGTTCTTTGCGCCGGCGCGATCGGTTCCATCCAGGTGCTGCAGCGTTCCGGCATTGGCCCGGCAGAATGGCTGGGCGATCTTGGCATTCCAGTAATTCAAGCGGCCGAAGGTGTGGGCCGCAATTTGCAGGACCATCTGCAATTGCGCGCGATGTACCGGGTCAGCGGCGTCAAGACGCTGAACGAGATTTACTATTCGCCCCTGGGCCGCCCGCTGATGGGGCTGCAATATGGCTTGCTGCGGCGCGGGCCGATGACCATGGCGGCCTCGCAGCTGGGCATTTTCACCAAGTCCGATCCGTCGCAGCCGCGCGCCAATGTCCAGTTCCATGTCCAGCCGCTGTCGCTGGACCGGTTCGGCACGCCCTTGCACCGCTTTCCCGCCATCACCGTCAGTCCCTGCAATTTGCGGCCATCGTCACGGGGTACGGTGCGTCTTACCTCCGCCGAAATGTCCGCCGCGCCGGAAATTGCGCCCAACTATCTTTCCACCGACCAGGATCGCCACATCGCCGCCGATTGCCTGCGCCTGACCCGGCGCTTGATGCGTCAGCCGGCCCTGGCGCAATTTGGGCCGGAGGAATTCCGTCCCGGCCCGGCGGTGAGCGACAGCGATACTGATCTGGTGCACGCAGCGGGCGATATCGGCAGCACCATCTTTCATCCTGTCGGCACCGCCAAGATGGGATTGGCCAGCGATGCCTTCGCCGTAGTGGACGAGCGCTTGCGGGTGCGAGGCCTGGCAAATCTGCGGGTGATCGACGCCTCGGTGATGCCCACCATCACCTCGGGCAATACCAACACCCCCACCATCATGATCGCGGCCAAGGGCGCGGTGATGGTGCTGGAAGATGCGCGGCTTACGTAACCGGCGCGGGGTTAAACAAAGTCAGATCGTTGTGCAGGCCCCAGCGGTCGGCCCAAACCTGTTTTCTGCCGCTGGCCACGTCCAGCATCAGTTGGAATAGCTCCCAACCCACCTGCTCGATAGTTTTTTCGCCGGTGGCGATGGGTCCCGCATCCAAATCGATCAGGTCGTTCCAGCGTTTGGCCAGCTCGCTGCGGGTACTCACCTTGATCACGGGCACTGCCGCCAGCCCATAAGGCGTGCCGCGTCCTGTGGTGAAGACGTGCAGGTTCATGCCCGCCGCCATCTGCAAAGTGCCGCAGACAAAGTCGCTGGCGGGCGTGGCGGCGAACACCAAGCCGCGCTGGCGCACTTTTTCGCCCGGCGACAATACCGCGGTGATCGCGCTGGTGCCGGACTTGGCAACCGAGCCCAGCGATTTTTCGATGATGTTGGACAGCCCGCCCTTTTTGTTGCCCGGGGTTGTGTTGGCGCCGCGGTCCACGCCGCCTTTCTCGAGATAATCGTCATACCAGCGCATTTCCCGCACCAGTGCCTCTGCCACGTCCTTGGTTGCGGCGCGCGGTGTCAGCAGATGGATGGCGTCGCGTACCTCGGTGACTTCCGAGAACATCACGGTTGCGCCCGCCCGCACCAAAAGATCTGCACAAAAGCCCAAGGCCGGATTGGCGGTAAGGCCCGAAAAGGCGTCGCTGCCGCCGCACTGCATGCCCACGATCAATTCGGCGGCTGGCACAGTTTCGCGGCGGCGCTTGTCCAGCACCTTCAGCCGGTCCTCGACCATGGCCATAATGCCGTCAATCATCGCGCCGAAGCCGACAAAGGCTTCGTCTTGCATGCGCAACACGCCGGTCTGCCCCGCAGGTAAGAGACGCTCGGGCGCCAGCTTCTCGCAGCCCAGTCCCACCACCAGAACTTCGCCGCCGAAATTGGGATTGTTGGCCAGATTCTGCAGGGTGCGGATCGGCACGATCGCCTGCGGCGCATTGATCGCCACGCCGCAACCATAGGCATGGGTCAAGACCACGACATCGTCGACATTGGGATATTTGGGCAAAAGCTCTGCCTTGATGCGCTTGAGTGCGAATTCCACGGTGCCCGACACGCATTGCACGCTGGTGGAAACCGCCAAGATGTTCTTGGTCCCCACCGTGCCATCGGCATTGCGATAGCCTTCGAAGCTATAGCCGGTCAGCGGCTGCGTCTTCGGCGGCGGGCGGGTCGCCATTTCCAGCTGGTCCAGCGGCGGGGCGGTGCCCATCACCACATTGTCTTCATTGACCAAGTCGCCGCGCGCAACCCTGCCCTTGGCGGTGCCGATCACTTCGCCATAACGCACGATGTTGCCGCCGTCGGCGATGTCGGCCAGCGCCACCTTATGCCCCTGGGGCACGAAATGGTTCAGCACCAGGCCATCGGAAAATTCCGTGCCGGCGGGAAGGCCCAGGCTGTTGACGATGATCGCGACATTGTCGCGCGGGCTCACCTGAATGCGGCGCGGCGGCTCATGCGGCACTTTGCTCTGGACGTTCATGGACCGACTATACCACCCGTCAGCGCAACTTTGTTAGCGAACTAGGCAGGGCCGTTTGGGATCGAATTTCCAGCCGGGGATCAGGAACTGCATGGCGGCGGCATCGTCGCGCGCCCCCAGATCCAGCGACTTATAGATGGTGTGGGCCTTTTCCACTTCGGCCAGGTCGATCTCCACCCCCAACCCACCACGCTTCGGAACCGCGACCAGGCCGCCTTTGATCTGGAACGGCTCCCTGGTCAGGCGCTGGCCGTCCTGCCAGATCCAGTGGGTATCGATGGCGGTAATATTACCTGGGGCCGCAGCGGCAACATGGGTGAACATGGCCAGCGAGACGTCGAAATGGTTGTTGGAATGGCTGCCCCAGCGCAGGTCCCGGTCGGCGCACATCTGCGCCACCCGCACACTGCCGCGCATGGTCCAGAAATGCGGGTCGGCCAGCGGGATGTCGACCGAGCCCAGCTCGATGGCATGCACCATCTGGCGCCAGTCGGTGGCGATCATGTTGGTGGCGGTGGGAAGCCCGGTGGCGCGGCGGAATTCCGCCATGATCTCGCGCCCCGAATAGCCGGCTTCCGCGCCGCAAGGGTCCTCGGCATAGGCCAGCACGTCGCCGCGCCCCTTGCACAAGGCGATGGCTTCCTTCAGCGACCAGGCGCCGTTGGGGTCGAGTGTGATGCGCGCCTTGGGAAAGCGCTTGGCCAGCGCCTCGACCGCCTTCATCTCTTCCGAGCCGGCCAGCACGCCGCCCTTGAGCTTGAAGTCGTTGAAGCCGTAGCGCGCATAAGCGGCTTCGGCTGTCGCCACGATTGCGTCGGGCGTCAGGGCCTCCTCGTCGCGCACTCGGTTCCAGTTATCACCCTTTTGGCCGCCGCGATAAGGCAGGTTGGTTTTGTTGCGGTCACCGATAAAGAAGAGATAGCCCAGCATCTCCACGGCATCGCGCTGCTGGCCCTCGCCCAGAAGGGCGCAGACCGGCACATCCAGATGCTGGCCCAGCAGATCCAGCAGGGCGCATTCCAGCGCCGCCTGGCAATGTACTGTGATGCGCAGGTCAAAAGTTTGCTGGCCCCGTCCGCCGCAATCGCGGTCGGCGAAGCGCTGGCCCACGGCGCTCAAGATATTGTTCCAAGTGCCCAACCCGGCGCCGATCACCAGATCGCGCGCATCTTCCAAGGTCTGGCGGATTTTCTCGCCGCCCGGTACTTCGCCCACGCCAGTATTTCCGGCGCTGTCGGTCAAGATAACCAGGTTGCGGGTGAAATAGGGGGCATGCGCACCCGACAGGTTGAGCAACATGCTGTCCTGTCCCGCCACCGGAACAACTTTCATCTCCGTCACGCGCGGCGCGTCGGCCTTGGTCATAAAAATCCTCAGACGGTTCGGAGCACCACACGCTTGATCGTGCCGGTGATGAACAGATAGCTGACCATGGCGACAATGGAATGGGCGAACACGAACAGCAGCGCCATATTCCAGTTGTTGTCGGTGGCGGCGAGGATATAGCCGATGCCGATAGGCGTGAAAATACCGGCGGCGTTGCCGAACAGATTGAAGATGCTGCCCGACAGGCCGGTGGCTTCGCGCGGTGCCGCATCGCTCATCACCGCCCAGCCCAGCGCCGCCACGCCCTTGCCGAAAAAGGCGACGGCCATAAAGGTCATGATCAACACCTGACTGTCGGTATAGTTGCACAGCAGGATGGCGCAGGAGATCACCAGCCCGATGATGATGGGAATCTTGCGCGCCGGCGACAGAGCAACGCCCTTCTTCAGCAGCAGGTCCGACACTATCCCGCCCAGCACACCGCCGACAAAACCGGCGATCGCCGGTCCGGCCGATGCAAGACCGGCATGGGCCAGAGACATATGACGCGCTTTGATCAGATAGATGGGAAACCAGGTGGCATAAAAATAAGTCAGCGCTGTGATGCAATATTGCGCCAGATAGATGCCCAGCAGCATGCGGTTGGCCAGCAGCTGTCCGACGCTGCTCCAGCGAATTGCTTGCGCGGCGGCGGCGGGCCGGTCCAGGTTCACCAAGGCGCCGTTGGTTTCGATATAATCATATTCGCGCTTGCTGATGGCTTTGTGACGCGATGGTGAATGCACGACAGCCCAGAACAGGGCCGCACCGGCCAATCCGATGATACCCATGGCCAAGAATACGCTGCGCCAGCCGTAATTCTGCGCCAGCCAGCCCATCATCGGGGCGAAGGCCACGAGAGAGAAATACTGCGAGGCATTGAAGATGGCGCTGGCGGTGCCGCGCTCGGAATGGGGAAACCAATTGGCGACAATGCGGGCATTGGCCGGGAAGGAAGGGCTTTCCGCGAAACCCAGCGCAAAGCGCAGGGCGAACAGGCTGATGAAAACCGGAATGAAGGCCAAGGACGAAACAAAGGCCTGGGCCATGGTGAAGACCGCCCACAGGGTGATGGACCATAGATAGATCGGGCGCGAGCCATAGCGGTCCAGCAGCGCGCCGCCAGGAATCTGTCCTGCCACATAAGACCAGCCAAAAGCCGAAAAGATGTAGCCCAGCTGAATGGTGGAGATCGAAATCTCCTTGGACAGGGGCACGGCGGCGAAGGAGAGCGTGGCGCGGCTGGCGTAGTTGATCGAGGAGACGATGAAGAGGACAGCGATGATCCAGAAGCGGATATGACTGTTGCGCGCATCCGTCATGATCGTTTCATCCCCGAATGTGGCCGCTGGCGGGCCTTATTGGCCTAAAACAGGCACTTCGATGTTATGATCGGCAGCTTGAACCGTCCAAGCCAAAGGTTCAAGCGATCAATGCAGCAATTGGATCAATGCAAAGGCCGGACCGAAGGAGTTGTCTTATGAGGCGGCAAGCGCGTCCAGGTCCGAAGCCGGCCGCAGCAGGTCTAAAAACCCCGGCAGCGCCGGATTGTCATTGTCGCTGCGCCAGGCGGCAAACAGCTCGACCGGAGTCATCGGCTCTGTTTCCACCGGGCGAAAATGCACATCGTCGAAATGCAGCGACTGGGCGGCTTCGGGCACCAGCGCAGCCCCGATGCCGGCGCGCACCAGCGCTAGCATGGAATGGATCTGGCTGAGAGACTGGATCGTAACCGGCGCAACACCTTCGGCTTCAAACAGTCCCGACAGCATGTCGTGGAAATAGCGCGCGCCTTCCGCGGCATACATGATCAGGGGCTGGCGGTCGAAATGCTTGAGCGTCAATATGGCTTCGCCAAGGCGCGGATCGCCCACCGGCAGGGCTGCAACCAAGCGCTCGCTGACGACTTTCAGGGTGGTGAATTCCTTGCGCGCAATAGGCGGGCGCAACAATCCCACATCGATACGGCCGGTGAGCAGGCTTTCCATTTGCTCGGCTGAGACCATCTCCTTCAGCGTCACATCGATATTGGGCGCATGGGAGGCGCGCTGCAGCAACAGGCGCGGCAGGAAGCTGTAACCACTGGCGGCGGTGAAGCCCAAGGCGATGGTACCGGCTTCGCCGCTGGCGATGCGGCGGGTGGCCAGCGCCGCGCTTTCGGTCAGGCGCAGGATGCGGCGTGCTTCCAGCAGGAAGACCCGGCCTGCCGGGGTCAGCTTGACCGCGCGGCTGGTGCGGTCCAGCAGTTTGACCCCCAGCACATGTTCCAACAGCTGAATCTGCCGCGACAGCGGCGGCTGGGTCATGTTCATGCGCATCGCGGCGCGGCCGAAATGCAGTTCCTCGGCGGCGGCGACAAAGCAGCGAAGCTGCCGAAGCTCGAATTGCGACCAGAAGGATGCGCCCGTCATGGCCGCATCCTATATTAAACCGGCTTGGCTGTGTCGATCAGCCGTTGCAGCCGCGCAAACTGATCCGGGGTCAATTCCGTCAAAGGCGCGCGCACCGGGCCGGCACTGCGGCCTATGGCTGTCATGCCCGCCTTGACGATGGAGACGGCATAGCCCTTGTTCTCGTTGCGGATGGCGATATAGGGCAGCACGAATTCCTTTAGCCCCTGCATCACCTTGGCATGGTCCTTGGCGCGCACCGCGTCATAAAAACTCAGCGCCCACTCCGGCATGAAATTGTAGATGGCGGAGGAATAGGTGGTGACGCCCATCTCCAGATAGGGCAGGGCAAAAGTCTCCGCCGTCGGCAGGCCGCCGACATATGTCAGCCGGTCGCCCATTTTGGCATAGACCCGCATCATCAATTCGATGTCGCCGACACCGTCCTTGAAGCCCACCAGATTGGGATTGCGGTCGCACAGTTTCGCCAGACTGATTTCGTTCAGCACGGCGTTGTCGCGGTTATAGACGATAACGCCGATGGACGTGGCTTTGCATACCGCGTCGACATGGGCGACCAGGCCTTCCTGCGACGGCACCATCAGATAGGGCGGCAGCAGCAGCAAACCGTCGGCACCCGCTTTTTCGGCCGTTTTGGCCAGTTCGACCGCGATGGCCGTGCCATAGCCGCAACCCGCGATCACCGGGGTCTTGCCCGCGGTCTCTTTCACCGCCGCCGCGACGACTTGGCCGGCTTCCTGGGGCGTCAGCGAGAAAAACTCACCGGTGCCGCCGGCCGCAAACAGGCCGGTCAGGCGCTTGAAGCCGAGCAGCCAGGCGCAATGTTCGCGATAGGGGCCTTCCTGAAACTGAAAGCCTCGATCGAAATGGGTGACGGGAAAGGACAGCAGGCCCTTCGCCAAGGTTTTCGCCATTTCCTGCGGCGACAAGTTGGTCATGCTCTCTCCTGAAACTGTGCGCTTGCGGCGAAACTAGTGGCTGGCTTTTAGCCGGTCCAAGCCAAACACGCTATGAACCGATGCGGTTTTTGGATGGTCATGCTAGGACTGCCCTCAATACTGAGGGAAGCCAGATGAACCGCAGGGATGTTCTGAAAACCACGGGAGCCAGCATGATCGCCAGCCAATTACCGGCCCAGGCTGCCGACATGGGCAAAGGTGGCTGGGACCGCGCCAAGCTGGACCAGGCCGCCAAGGTGATGGATGGCTGGATCGCGGATGGCCGGGTGCAAGGCGCCTCCATTCTGGTCACCCAGGGCCAGCGCCAGTTCGCGCGCAATTTTGGCACCGCCAAGGGCACGGAACCGGTATTCCTGCTGGCCTCCATCACCAAGCCGATGACGGCGGCGGCAGTGATGAGTTTGGTGGATGCGGGCACCCTCAGCCTGGACGACAAGGCCATCAAGTTCTTCCCCGCCTTTACTGGCGAGGGGCGTGAAACCATCACCGTGCGCCATCTGCTCACCCATACCGGCGGCTTGCCCGACATGCTGGCCGATGACGAGGGCTTGCGCGAACATCATGCGCCGCTGTCCGACTATCGTGAGGGTGCGCTGAAGGCGCCGTTGAAATTCCCGCCGGGCACAAAATATTCCTATGCCAGCATGGGCATCCTTCTGTCGGCGGAGATCGCCCAGAAGATCTCTGGCAAAACGATCGCCGATCTTGTCGAAGACCGGGTGTTCAAGCCGCTGGGCATGCACCGCACCGGTTACGGCCTGCGCGGCCGGGCCAACGCCATGATGGTGCCCAGCCAGGCCGCGCCTGCCATGACGGAAACCGGCAAGAAAAGCTGGAACGGCTGGAACTGGAACAGCGAATATTGGCGCAACCTGGGGGCACCCTGGGGCGGGGCGCTGGGTTCGGCGGCGGATGTCACCCGTTTTTATCGCGAATTCCTCGAACAGCGGGGCCGTATCCTCAAACCCGCCACCGAACAGATGATGATCGTCAATCAAAGTCCGGCGGGTGTGAAAGCCAGCGGTCTGGGTTTTGATCTGCCGCCGAGCGTGGGATCGCCGGCCTGCGGCGCGCGCACCTTTGGCCACAATGGCTCGACCGGCACGCTCTCCTGGGCCGATCCTGACACCGGCACCATCTGCGTGGTGCTGACCTCTCTATACGAAGCCGCGGTTCGCCCGCACCCCATTCATCTGGTGAGCGATCTGGTGGCGCAGGCGGTGAAGGCCTGATTACTTCTTCGCGCTCTTGGCGAGCGCGTTGATATATTCCTGCACCGCGGCGCGGGTAACCGGCAGCTTGTCGATATTGTCCTTCATCCATTGGACGAAGTCGGCTTCGATCTGTGGCGTCCATTCGCGATCGATCTGGCCGGCAGTGTATTTCTGCTCCCTGAGCCGCTGATGTCCGAAGGTGTCGCGCAGCCTTGTATGTTCGGAATCCTGCACCACTTTTTCGGCCAGTTGCGGGGGAATGAAGATCACCCCGCCGTCGCGGCCCAGCACCACATCGCCCGGCAGCACCGCGGCATGGCCGATGCGGGTCGGGCCGTTGATGGCGACCATGGTGGAGTTCAGCGCACGGCCCTCGTCGCCGATGCGGCCGAAATGATGGGAAGGATCGTAAGCGCGCACAAAGGCGATGAAGTTGGGCAGCTCCTTCAGGCCGTTGATATCGCGCACCGCCCCGTCATAGACGATGCCGTTGCCCGAGCGCGCATAAATGGCGTTGCCGACATTGTCGCCGATGGACGGGCCATTCACTTTCAGCCCAAAATGGTCGCTGACATAGACGTCGCGCTGCTCAAGCATGTCCACCGGCCAGGCATTGGGTCCGCCCTTGCGCCCGTATGCCGTGCCGTCGGCTTCGATCACCCGCTGAAGGTCCAGCCTGCCTGGAATCCAGGTGGAGGTCAGCGCCCGGCCGACCAGGATCTTGTCGGGAAAAAGCGTGAACCAGCCGTCTTCGTACTGTTGTTCATAGCCGGCGGTGCGCAGCGTCGCCCAGGCTTCCTCCAGGGTGACGTTTTTCATGCGGTCCAGGATGGCATCGGGCACTTTGGGGCGGCCGTCGGCGAAACGCTCGCCCTTCCATTCCGGCGTGTCATGGATCACTTCGTCCCGCGGCAGGAAGCCTTCATGCGCCAATACCGGTGTTGCAACTGCGAAGGCCAGAATGGCCGCATACGCCAAAGCTTTCATGGTCGTCCCCCTCACAAGTCCTTGGGGAATAATCACTGCGGCAAGCGGGCGCGCAAGGAAAATCGTTAGCGATACCACAGGCGTCATGCTTTATTTTGGCGGCTCATTTTTCGGAGGGGCTGATGGATCGCCGCGCGTTTTTGGGGACGGGTTTTTATGCTGCGCTGCTGGGCGACGCCAAGGCCGCCGGTACCAGCCGTGTGCCGCGCTTGCGTATCCGGGAGGTGCGCGCCATCCGTTTGAGAAACGGGTTCAACAGCCGCTTCGTGCGTGTTTACACCGAGGAGGGCCTGACCGGCACCGGCGAGTGCGTGGATTCCGTCGGCACCGAATACATCATCAACAACAACTTCAATGTGATGCTGAAGGGCCGCGACCCGCTGGACATCCAAGGCATCCTTGCCGACTTCTGGGGCTATCACAAAATCAATCTGGGCGGCGCGCCCTCGGTGATGTTCGTCCATGGCCAGGGCGGACCTTATCTCACGGCCGTCAGCGGCGTTGAGATGGCGTTGTGGGATCTGGCCGGCAAGGCTTTCGGTCTTCCCATCCACCATCTCTTGGGGGGCAAGATGCGTGACCGGGTGCCGGTCTATCTGCATGCCGCAAACCCCGACATTGCGCGCAAGGTGATGGACCAGACCAAGACAAGGGTGATCAAGGTGGGGCTGGATTATTCCGACGACAGCTGGTCCATCAAGAAAGGCTATGAGCCCACCCGCCCCTATCACCTGCACATGACCAACAATCAGGTGGATGACGTGGTCAATTTCTTCGCCGGCTTCCGCAAGGCGCTGGGCAAGGATGTCGAGATCGGGCTGGAGTGCCATGCCCATTACGACACCGAAACCGGCATCCAGATCTGCAACCAGATCGAACCTTATCGCCCGCTCTGGGTGGAGGAGCCGGTGCCCAGCGACAATGTCGAATCCATGCTGCGTATCCGCAACAACACCCGCGTGCCGATCGCGGCGGGCGAAAACATCTACACCCGTTATGGCTTCCGCCCTTTTCTGGAGAAGCAGGCGCTATCGATCATTCAGCCGGACTTCACCAAGACCGGCGGACTGTTCGAGGGCATGAAGATCGCCAACATGGCTGAAACATACAATATCCCGGTGGCGCCGCATGGCGTGTGCAGCCCGCTGGGGACGTTGGCTATCACCCATGTCTGCGGTGTGATCCCCAACCTTTTGGTGCAGGAATTCACCCAGTATCAGGAAAAGCCCTTCACCGAACTGTGTGACAAGGTCGAACTGGATGCCGAAGGCTTCCTTCCCGTGCCGGATGCGCCGGGCATCGGCATCGGCCTGAACGAGGCGGCGGTGAAGGAACGTCTGGACCCGGAATTCAAGATGCTGTGAGCCGCCCCCGGTTGAGAGCGTCGATTGTGCAATGCACTCACCGAATCTGAACGATGACGGCCTCGTTTCTGGCATCTCGGACTTCCACGAGCCTGCGAAAAAGGCAATTATTGGCCCCAAACCGGTGGCATCTGGGAATGTCAGATAAGACGGGGCGACCGCAGTGCGGTTTTTCCACACGTCATGACATCGTCGAAATAGCAAAACACGACATAACAAAAACAAGGAGGGGCTTGAAATGAAGAACCATTATCTTGTTTGCGCTGCCGGCCTATTCGGGGTCCTGTTCACGGCGACACTCGCAGTATCGCAAACCAACGATGCCGCATCCTCCGGCGCAGCCGCAAACGGCTCGCCCGCCTGGTTTCTGCAAGACATGTCGGGAATGATCCAAACCCGGGCGCGCCCCAAGCCCGACGGGGGCATGGCCGGTTGCGAGAACGACATCGCAAAATATTGCAGCCGCCGGGGCGGTTCGGGCGCGCGCTATTGCCTGTTGCAGAATGCGGCCAAGCTTTCCGGGCAATGCAAGGAATCCGCGTCTGCCGCCGAGGCTGCCAGCCTGAAGAACACGCTGGGCACGCCTTATTGCTTCAAATCGCCGGTCTGCGATCCGACGCCGGACAGGGGCGGCAACCGGTTGGGCGTGAAGGCCGTGGAGTGGAAGCAGACCATGGGCTACACCTTCGCCTATCCGTTTGCCTCGCCCGAGGGCGACCGCTACGGCATGGTGGCCGTCGCCACCGATTCCAAAGACAATCTTTGGGGCCTTCAGCGCAATCCCGCCGGACGGCCGCAGCTGTTCAAGTGGGACGCCAATCACAAGCTGCTCCTCACCATCGGCGATGACGTGATCACCCATCATGCCAAGGCGCACGGCATCGCCGTTGATGCCCAGGACAATCTTTGGATCACCGACGCGGCCGGCGCCACCGCGCAGAAGATAAGTCCCGAAGGAAAAGTTCTGATGACCATCGGGGTGCGGGGGCACCGGGGGGATTGGGATGAAGCCAAGGGGCAAAGGTATCTCTGGGACCCGTTGATGGTCGCGTTCAATGCCAAGGGCGATATCTATATCGCCCAGGGGCATGGCCATGAGAGCCCCAACGACACCGATTCAAACGACCTGACCAACAATGACGGCGCCGCGCGCATCTTGCACCTCGACAGATCCGGCAAGTTCATCAACCAGTGGTTCGGCAACGCTGTCGGACAGGGCAAATTCACCATGGCCCATGGCTTCGCCGTCGATCCCAGGACCGGCGATGTCTATATCGGCGACCGCGAGGAATATCGCATCGTCGTCTATACCGGGGACGGCAAGTTTCTCAGGACCATGCAGCTGAGGAACCTGATCTGTGCGCTTTATTTCGACAAGCAGAACAATCTTTGGGTCGCCTCCGGCTGGGACGGCCAGTTCCTCAAGGTCGGCAAGCAGACCGGCCAGGTTCTGGGCGCGATCGGCAATGGAAATGGAACCGGGGCCGGTCAGTTTCTCGAGGCCTCCTACCTGGTCACCGATTCACACGACAATATCTGGACCGGTGACACGGCCCGTGGACGGATCACCGAAATAATCCCAACCAAGAACCAGAAGTGACGCGCTGCCTGGAGCAGGAGCTGCGGGCTGGCCGGACGCGCGGCACAACAGGAGGGAAGAAGATCATGAAAAGGCATTTCGGAACGGCGCTTGCGATGGCGTTGGGCCTGATCAGCGCGAATGCGGCGCCGGTACCCGACAGTATCGACGCCCATGTGCTGGCCGCCCAGAAAGCGGCGGGGCTGGATTTTGCGGGCACCCTGGAAGTTCTTTGCATCCAGCCGGCCGACGGAAGCGATCCCAGCGTCACCGCGCGCGCCGCCAACGCCGGAAAGCCCAGGGCCATTCCGCCCCGCGAGAGTTGGTATGCCGAGCCCGCCAAGGTGTTCGACAATGTCTATTGGGTCGGCACCAAGATCAATTCCGCCTGGGCGATTAAGACCAGCGCCGGAATCATCCTGATCGACACGATGTACAACTACGCCGCCGAAAGCGAAATCGTGGATGGCCTCAAGAAACTTGGCCTCGATCCCGCCACCATCAAATATGTGATTGTCAGTCACGGTCATGGCGACCATGACGAGGGCGCCAAAATGCTGCAGGACAGGTATGGCGCGCGCATCATCATGGGCGCGCCTGACTGGGATGCCATCACCAAGGCGGGCAACATGCCGGGCGGGGTGCCCAAGCGCGACATGGTGGCGGCCGACGGACAGAAAGTGACCTTGGGCGATGAAACAGTCACCATCCTTCTGACGCCAGGCCATACGCTGGGCACGCTGTCCCTGCTGTTTGCGGTCAAGGACAATGGCAAGACGCTGCAGGTAGCTTATTCCGGCGGAATGGGATTCAACTTCCCGCGCAGTCCGGAGCGTTTCGATACTTATATCAATTCGGCGAAGAAATTCGGCGATGCCGCCAAGGCGGCGGGCGCCACCATCGTCCTGTCCAACCATTCGATGTACGACCTGGCCTGGATCAGGAGCCGCTGGGTCAGAAAGTCCGGCGAGGTCAGTCCCTTTGTGGTCGGTGCGGATGGAATAGCGCGCTATGTCACCGTCCTCAGCGAATGCGCCAAGGCGGCGAAACTTAGGCTCAAAGGGGGCTGAAGGGAGCCTGATGCCGTTTCCCGCCCTGTTTGATCTCACCGGACGCGTCGCGCTGGTTTCCGGAGCTGCCAGCGGCATGGGCCGCGCCATGTCACTCGCGCTGGCCGAGGCTGGGGCGGATCTGATGCTGGCGGGCCGCAATATGGCCGGGTTGGAAAATACCGCGGCCGAGATTCAAAAACTGGGACGCCGGGCCGTCGCGGTGACGTGCGACGTCTCCCAGCCTGAGCAAATCCGCCGCATGTTCGCACAGCTCGATCGCGACTTTGGACGGATCGATTTCCTGGGCAATGTCGCCGGCGAAGCCGTGCTGGGGCGCCCCGAAGAAATCCCGCTGGAAGCGGTGGAGCAGACCTGGCGGAATATTGTTTTTGGCCGGTTCTGTTGCTGCCAGGAAGCGGGCCGCAGAATGTTGGCGGCAGGCCGGGGCAGCATCGTCAATATCGGCTCCATAGCCAGTGTTACGGCCATGGGCCGCGGACATATCGCCTACGTCATGGCGATGGGCGCCGTTGCCCAGATGACGCGCGAGCTCAGCACCGAATGGTCGGGCCGTGGTGTGCGCGTAAATGCGATTCTTCCGGCCCAGGTCATCAACCCCAGTCTGGAACGGCGTATGATGGACGATCCCACACTTCGCGACAGGTTTCTCAGCGGCCTTCCGCGCGGGCGCATGGGCGAGCCCAATGACATCAAAGGGCTTGCCGTATTGCTGGCGTCGGATGCGTCAAGCTGGATGACCGGCGCCCTGATTCCCATGGACGGCGGAAATCTCGCGATGAACGCCGGCGCATCGATTCCACGATGACGGGGGCATGGCTGGGCGCTGCTGGAAGCTGACGATCAATCAGCCCGGGCCGTGAGGCCCTTCTGCTCGGCCAGGGCGAAGATGCAGCTCATGGGCACCCATTTCTGCCCCGGGCTCGCATGGGGCAGGGCCTTCTGGAACGTCCACATCAGACTTTCCCATTCGTCATATTGGGCGGGGATATCGCGAGCACGGGGATAATCGTCCGCCACCGTGGCGATCATCATCATGCGGTCCCCGCTGCGCCAGATTTCCATGCCTTCGATGCCCTGGGCATGGATATCATCCACGATTCCGGGCCAGACCCCGCCCGGGCGGTGGAACCGCTCATATTCCGCGATTTTTGCGGCGTCATTGACCAAATCCAGCGCAAAGCAAAGGCGGCGGCTCATTTTGTTACTCTCCCCAGCGGTCCTTGGACTATAAGAGGCTCTTTCCGGTTTGGGGAGTTTTCATGGCGTCTTTCCTGCGGTTGCATCCGACCGACAATGTCGTTGTCGCGGTGGCGGGCCTATCGCCCGGCGACATCGTGGATGACGTGAAAATCATCCGCCGCATTCCGCCCGGCCACAAGGCCGCCGTGCGCCCAATCAAGAAAGACGAGCCCGCGCTGAAATTCGGTCAGATTATCGGCTTTGCCACACAGGATATCGTACCCGGCGACTGGGTGCATGAACACAATATCGGTTTTCATGCGGTGGACCGCGATTATCAGTTTGAGGTGGATGCCCGCGATCCCGCGCCGCTGACCGGCGCGACCTTTCAGGGACTGCGCCGCGCCAATGGCAAATTCGGCACCCGCAATTACCTGGGCATTCTCACCAGCGTGAACTGCTCGGCCACCGTGGCGCGGCTGATCGCGCGCGAAGTCGAAAAGCGCGGGCTGTTGGACGATTATCCGCAAGTCGATGGCGTGATCCCGCTGGTGCATGGCCATGGCTGCGGCATGGACAGCAAGGGCGAAGGCTACGAAGTCCTCAAACGCACCCAATGGGGTTATGCCGCCAATCCCAATATGGGCGCGGTGCTGATGGTGGGATTGGGGTGCGAGACCTTCCAGATCGGGCGCTGGAAACAGGCCTATAACATCGTCGAAAGCGACACGTTTCGCTCGCTCACCATTCAGGACTCGGGCGGCACGGCCAAGGCGATCGAAGCCGGTGTCGCGGCGGTGCGCGATCTGTTGCCGGCCGCCAATGCGGTGAAGCGCGAGACCGCGCCGGCCTCCGAACTGATGCTGGCCCTGCAGTGCGGCGGCAGCGACGGCTATTCCGGCATCACCGCCAACCCGGCGCTGGGCGCGGCGGTGGACATTCTGGTGGCCCATGGCGGCACCGCGATCCTGTCGGAGACGCCGGAGATTTACGGCGCCGAGCATTTGCTCACCCGCAGAGCTTCGCCTGAGGTCGGCAAGAAGCTGCTGGAACGCATCCGCTGGTGGGAGGATTATACGCGCCGCAATGCCGGCAGCATGAACAACAATCCCTCGCCGGGGAACAAGGCGGGCGGCCTTACCACCATCTTGGAAAAATCGCTGGGCGCGGCCGCCAAGGGCGGTACTACGCGGCTGAAGGCGGTGGTGGAGTATGCCGAACCGGTCAATGCCAAGGGCTTTGTCTTTATGGATACGCCCGGCTACGACCCGGTCTCGGCCACCGGCCAAGTGGCGGGCGGGGCCAACATTCTGTGCTTCACCACCGGGCGCGGTTCGGCCTATGGCTGCAAGCCGACGCCGTCCATCAAGCTGGCGACCAACACGCCGGTCTATGAACGCATGCTGGACGATATGGACATCAATTGCGGCGATGTGCTGGACGGAGTCTCCATCGCCGACAAGGGCCAGGAGATTTTCGACCATATCCTGAAGATCGCCTCGGGGATGCGCAGCAAGTCTGAAAAGCTGGGTTATGGCGATGCCGAATTCGTGCCCTGGCAAATCGGCGCGACGATGTAGCCTTGTGCGTTTTTTTCCGCTTAACTGGCGGAAGAAGGCGGGATTCAGACTCGCCCAAAACGGGGTCGAGATGTCCAAGCTGCCTGTCGTCGAAAAGCGCTATGTGATCGCCTTTGCGCTGACCGCCACCCTGTTCTTTGCCTGGGGCCTGGCGTCGCAGTTCAATGACCTCTTGCTGCACCACTTCCAGAAGGCGCTGGACTTGACCCGGCCGCAGGCCAGCCTGACCCAGTTCGCCTTCTATATCGGTTATTTCTGCGCGCCCTTGCCGGCCGCCATGATCATACGCCGCCTGGGCTACAAGAAGACCATGATCATAGGGCTGACGCTCTACGCCATCGGCGCCTTCCTGTTCGTGCCGGCCGCGCATATGCGGGTCTATGGCATCTTCCTGGCGGCGCTTTACATCATCGCTATCGGTGCTGGCTTCCTGGAAACCAGCGCCAATCCATACATCACGATCATGGGCGCGCCCGAAACCGCCTCGCCGCGACTGAACTTCGCGCAGGCCTTTAACGGCGTCGCCACCGTGCTGGGACCGCTGGTCGGTGGTTATGTGATCTTTTCCGGCGTCGAGTATACCCCGGCGCAGATGGCAGCGATGGGGCCGGCCGCCGTGGATCATTGGCGCGCGCAGGAGGCCGCCGCCGTCGGTCCGCCCTATCTGGTGCTGGGCATCCTGATGGTGGTGATCGCGTCCGCCATCGCGATCACCAAATATCCACCGTTACGCGCCGACGTCACGCCGGAAACGTCGCACTCACCCTTTGCCGTACTGGCCAGGCCGCGCGTCCTCTATGCCGTGATCGCGCAATTCTTCTATGTCGGCGCGCAGGTCGGCACCTGGAGTCTGCTGGTGGATTTTGCGCAGGAGGCCGCGCATGTGCCCGAACGCGCCGGGGCGCAAATCTATCTGGAAGCGACCATGATCGCTTTCTGTGTCGGCCGCTTTGTCGGCGCCTGGCTGCAGAGGACCATCAACCCGCCGCGCCAGCTGATGCTCTATGCCGGCTGCAACATACTGCTGTGTTGTCTGGCCGCGGTGGTCGGCGGTTTCCCCAGCATCTGGGCGCTGGTAGCGACCAGCTTCTTCATGTCCATCATGTTCCCCACCATCTTTGCGCTGGGTCTTGAAGGCCTGGGGCACGAGACCGAATTCGCGTCCAGCTTCATCGTCATGGCGATCTGCGGCGCTGCAGTCGTACCACCGCTGATGACGCTCTTCGCGTCGTTCACCGGCGCGCTGCATTGGAGCATGTTCATTCTGGCGGCTTGCTATGCTGTGGTGGTGAGCTTCGGGCTGTTTGCGCCCGGACTTAAGACAACAGGGCTGAAGACGGCATGATTGCGTTGCGCAACCTGGGCGCGACCGGGCTGAAGGTCACAGAGTTGGGCTTCGGTACCGCGCCGCTGGGCAATCTGTTCCGCCCTTTGCCGGACGACACGGCGCGTGAAACCCTGGCGGCGGCGGAACGCGCCGGCTTCGGCTATTACGACACCGCTCCTTTCTATGGTTTTGGTCTGTCGGAGCGGCGGTTGGGCGATGCCTTGCGCGGACGGGACTATGTGCTTTCCACTAAGGTTGGTCGACTGCTTTCGCCATGGGGTCAATCGGCAGACGGGAATGCGCTGCGGCATGGCTATGCTTCACCGATGCCGTTCGAACCGCGTTATGACTACTCATATGAAGCGATCATGCAGTCTTTCCACGACAGCATGCAGCGGCTAGGCCTGACGCAAATTGATATTCTTTATATCCATGATATTGGCCGTATGACCCACGGTCCCGCCAATGACGCTTGCATGGAAGAATTGACCAGTGGCGGCGGCTTAAAGGCATTGGAATATCTGCGCGACAGCGGTGCGATCAAAGGCTTCGGTGTTGGTGTGAACGAGATCAAAGCCTGCCTGGAGGTGATGGAGCATGCACGGCTGGATGTGATCCTGCTGGCGGGGCGCTACACCTTGCTGGAGCAGACATCGTTGGATGAATTGTTCCCGCGCTGCCAGGCCGCGGGCACGGCCATCGTGGTGGGCGGGCCCTACAATTCCGGTATTCTGGCTGTGGGCACAAAAGGTAGTGCGCCACTTTCTTATAATTACGAACCCGCACCCCCCGACGTGATCGAAAAGGTGCGCAAGATTGAAACCGTGTGCGAGCGGCATGGCGTGCCATTGGCGGCGGCGGCGCTGCAATTTCCTCTGGCGCATAGCCTGGTCGCCAGCGTCATTCCGGGGCTGGATTCGCCGCAGCGCGTGGAACAGACAATGGCGCTGTACCGTCACAAGATCCCGGCCGCATTGTGGCAGGACTTGCGGCACGAAAATCTGCTGCATCCCGACGCGCCCGCACCTGATTTGGTCGCAAACACCGTCCATCCGCGCTAGGCTATTCGCCGGATATGGAGCGCATTGCTTGAAACGGCGTTGGTGGGCATTATCGATTTTGCTGGGGCTTGCGGCAATCTCGCTGCTGCTCTGGATTGCGCGCGCCCAGCTCGCGGCGCAATTGACCCGCAGCTATTTCCGCCAGCATGGCGTTGCGGCCTCCGTCCAGATCGGCGCGCTGGGTCTGTCCGGCATGTCGGGCCGCTTCGCTCTGGGACCGCGCGATGCGCCCGATATTTCCGCCGACCGGATCGAGCTGCGTTTCGATCCTCTGCGCTGGGTGCCTTATGTGGTGGAGGTGCGGCTGGTGGGCGCTGTGGTGCGGGCGCAAGTGGGTGCCGACGGCAAGGTGAAGCTGGGCCAGCTTCAGAACTGGATCGACTCCCTCAGCAAACAGCAGGGCAAGTCGCGTTTTGTCAGCGATGATCTGTCGGTGTCGCTCACCGGCCTGCGCCTGCTTTTGACGACCCCGGCCGGCCCGCTGGAGGTATTTGGCAATGCCAGGCTGGTGAAGAACCTGCCGGTTTCCTTTTCTCTCCGGGCGCGGCCCGCCGACATTGCGTATCAGCAGAACCGCGTGGCATTGCGGACGGCCGTCCTATCGTTCGATCAGGGTACCGGAATCTTAAGCGCCCAGTTTTCCGGCGCGGTTAAGAATTCCGCGCTCGATGCGCAAGGTGTGGATGCCCGGCTCGATGCCACCGGCCTGAAATGGGCATCGACGAACGGACAATTGTCTGTCACCGCACTGGCTCTGGGTCTGCGCGCCACTGCGTCCACCGTCGCAGCGGGAGGAAACCGGAATTTTGTTGTCGATGCGCAAGGCGTGGATGCCAAGCTTGACGCCACCGGCCTCAAGTGGGTTTCAACGAACGGGCAATTGTCGATGACCGCGTCGGTTGTCGGCCTGCACGCGACTGCGTCCTCCGTTGCGGCGGAGCAGGTCATGTCCACGCCCAAATTGGACATCACGGGCCGCGATGCTGTCCTTCAGTCGGGGGGCGGCGGGATAGAAGCCAGCGCCGATCTTACTGTTTCCGGCGATGCCGGTTTCGATGCCGCCCGGGTGCCGCTGCCCGCCGGCGAGCCGGTACTGGTCAATGCGGTGCGGCGCAATCTTGCACGCCTGTCTCTTGCTTTTGCCGGCCATGCGGAACGCCGCGGCGGCACGGCACACTTTTCCCTGACCCAGCCGTTGCAGGTGAAAGGGGTTAGCGGCGCCGTCTTGCGCATCCCCACACTGGTATTGTCGGGCAAGGACGACAGTTTGAATGCCGCACTGGAAGCCAGTTTCTCCGGCCCTGGATTGCCTGCGGCCCGATTTGCGACACGCAATCTGGTGTGGAGCGGCGGCGGCTTCACCGCCAACGCGGCTGTGGGTGCGCGTTTCAACTATGCCATGCTGCATGGCGCGGCTGTTGACGCCAATGGCGTCCTGTCCTGGCAGTCCGGTCGTTTTGGCTTTGCGCTGACGCGCTGCGCCAAAGCGACACTCACCGCCTTTCATCCCGCCGCCAGCGACATGGCCCAAAATGTTCAAGCGTCTGTCTGCGCCTCGGGCCGGCCGTTGCTGTCGGGCGAAGGCATGCATTGGAAACTGGACGGTGTGGCGCGGGACACGTCCGCCTTCCTGCCGCTTGCCAACAGCCAACTCGATCAAGCTGCGGGTCACCTATCCTTTGAAGGCGTGGGCGGCGACTTCCATGGTGATATCGCAGTGTCGGATGCCCGCATGTCGGATCGCACGTCCTCGCCGCGTTTCAAGCCGATGCTGGGCAGCGGCTCGGTGGCGCTGTCCGACGGGGTCTGGCGCGGCAAGTTCGCGGCAACCGATCTTACGAAAACGCCGCTCGGCGATGTCACCTTCGAACACAAGATGGCCGATGGGATGGGCACCGCCCATATCGCCGCGCCGCATCTTACCTTCGCGCCCAATCACCTGCAGCCGGAAAACCTGTCCGCTTTGCTGGTGGCGTTCCGCAAGGCGGAAGGCACGGCCAACTTCCAGGGCGACATCAGCTGGACCCGCGATGTCATCACCAGCCATGGCACCCTGTCCATCGACAGCCTGGATTTCCTCACCCCGATGGGCAAGGCGCATGCCGTCAAGACCAAGATGGAATTCACCTCCCTGTTGCCGCCCCAGACGGCGGAAAACCAGCAGATCACCATTTCGCGCATCGACTGGACCTTGCCCTTCACCGGCGTGGACCTGCACTTCGCCTTCAGCCCCACCAGTGTGAAGGTCCAGGCGCTGTCCAGCGGCTGGGCGGAAGGCAATGCCGCGACGGGCACGATGACCATCAATCCGGCCAATCCCGGCAATATCGCGGGAGCGATCCAGTTATCGTCCATCGCGCTGGGCTCGCTGGTCACGGCGTCGAATTTGGGCAGCAAGCTGAAAGTGCAGGGCAAGATTTCCGGCCGCGTGCCCTTCACCTACGGGCCTGACGGCATCCGCATCGCGAAAGGCCATATCGCGGCCGATGGACCGGGGCGGCTGTCGGTAGACCGTTCACTCTGGGTTCAGGGAGACGCGGCTATAAACAGCAATGCGGTACAGGATTTCGCCTATCAGGCATTGGAAAACTTGGCTTTCGACAGCATGAGCGCCGATCTCAATTCCGTCGCCAATGGGCGGCTGCAAGTCGTCTTTCATATCAAGGGCCGCAGCGATCCGCCCCAGCATCAGATTGCCGAGGTGGCCGTCACCGACATTATTAACGGCACCGCCCTGTATAAGCCCATTCCATTGCCCAGCGGTACGCCCATCGACCTGACCCTGGACACCTCCCTTAATTTTGACGAACTCTTGAAGTTCTATGCCGAAGCATGGTCAAAGAGTCTGCATCCGCAACCGGACACCGCGCCAGGAGCAAAGCCATGAAGAAAATGCTTTTCGCCGCCAGCGTGTTGATTACGCTGGGCGCCTGTACGCCGACTATCCGGGTCGAGGTCGCACCGATCAATATCTACGCCAAGCTGGACGCCGATGTGCGGGTCAGGCTGGACAAGGAAGTCCAGAGCGCCATTCAGCAAAATCCCGATCTTTTCTAATTCGCCCTCTTCTCATCTGAAGGAAGCCCGATCATGAGCAACTTCAAATCCGCGATCTTCGCCGCAGCGGCCCTGCTGTTTTCCATGCCGGCATTCGCCGATCTCGCCAGCGACAAGGCGGCGGTGGACGGCGCCAAGGCGGCCGGCACGGTGGGCGAACAGGCTGACGGCTATCTGGGGATCGTGAGCAGCGCCGACGGCGCAGTCACCGCCGCGGTCAATGCCATCAATGCGGGACGCCGCGAAGTCTATAGCCAGACAGCCTCCAAGTCCGGCACGACACCCGACGCCGCCGGCCAGGCAACCGGCGCGCAATTGATCGGCCGCACGCCGGCCGGCCAATATATCAAGCCGATGGGCGGGGCCTGGACCAAGAAGTAGGTTCAGGCCAGCTCCACCGCCACCACTTCGTGCAGCCGGATGCGCGGCACCTCAACCACCAGCCGGTTGCCGTCGCGTGATGTCTTGGGCACGGCGCCGCTTTCCAGAAGCTTGACCGCGCCAATTTTCGCGCCCGGCGGTAAAGCAAGCGACACGGTGTACGGCCCAGCGGGGATCATCTCGCGATAGGGGCCTTTCATCATCATCGGGTTGTTCATGTTGACGACATGGGCGGCCAGCGAATTCTTCTGCCGCCAATAGGCGATCTCCACCAGCCCGGGACCGACAACCGTCATGGGCGATGGTTCTTCCGCCGCCCATTCCACCGCATTTTTCAGCAGCAGCATGTGATCGGCCGCCAGCACTTCCCAGAAGGTGCGGTCCAGGTCCATGGGGAAATAGACCACCCGGCCCTTGCCGACCTGGCGGCAGAACGCCATCGGCGTGTCGGTTTCCAAGGTCATGGTATAAACCCGCTCCATCGGCAGGTCGGGATAGGAGGGCACCAGGGTCAGCGGCTGCTTGGCCGTATCATGCGGCTTGACCGTGATCTGCTGGGTGGCGGCAATGATGCGCGGTGCATCTTCCAGACCCTTTGTCAGCATGTGCGGGTGACGCGGCGTCAGATAGCTGTTCTTCACGCCGCTGTCGGTCTTGACGTAATCGCAGCCGAACAGGTCGGCCAGGCCGAAATTGGCGCGGCGCTTGCCCAGTTCGTCATAAAGCGAGGTTTCGCCCGTCGCCACGATGCGCCCGCCGGCCATCACATAGTCGCGGATCTGCTGACACTGCTTGTCGGAAAGGGCGGCGATGTCGGGCAGCACCAGCACGCGATAGCGGGAGATATGCTGCGGTTCGAGCTGGCGGTCATCGGCCATCTCGAAAGGAATACGTGCTTCCACCAGCGCCTGGTAATAGCCGTTCTGGGCGTCGGTCACGCGCTGGGCCGCGCGTACGCCGTCGCCGGCGGTGAAAGCGGTGCCGCCCGCGGTGAAGATGCCTGACTGGGTGGAATTGACCATCGCCACCCGCGCCAGGTTGGCGGTGTTGCGCATGTATTTGTCGTTGGCATAGTGCCACTGGAAAATCTTGGTGACCGGCGCAACCCAGCGCGGATCGAAGATGCGGGCATTGAATTTGCAATACCAAGGGCGGAAACCCTGGGCGATGCCGCTATGGGCCCAGGCTTCCAGTTCCGGACCGCGCTGGACGGAATCCTTCCAGCGGTTTTCGTCTTCGAGGCCGACATTGAACAGCCCGCAGACCGGCAGGTTCTGCATGTAGGCGCGTACCTGCTTGGCGTATTTACCCATCGCCCACACCGGCGTGGCGCCGCTGCGGCCCTGGCGGTCCACCGCCACAATGGGAATGGTGACGGCGTTGGGATCGTTCATGCCGCCATTGGGGCTGAAGAAACAATCCTTGTTCGAGGCCTTGACGGTGTCGTCCCACAACTTGAATTGCTTCCAGCGCATGTCGGCGTTCCATTGTATGTACGCTTTGCGCTGCGGGTTCTGCGGATCGTTGGTGGTGGGCAGTTCCATGCTGGTGGCGGCGCGGAATTTGGTGCGGCAGGTCTGGCAATAGCACATGCCGCTGCCGGCCCAGCGATTGCCGAAAAAGCCTTCGGGCTTGTAGGTGTCGGCGATTTCCTTCAGGACCGCAGGCATGAAATCAAACATGAAGCCGCCATTCTGGCAGGTGACATACATGTCGGCGGCGGCCCAATGGCGGCGCGGCTTGCCATCCTCGGTGCAGGCGGCCCATTCCGGATGGGCGGCGAAAGCTTCCTCGCTCATGGCATGGGGATCGACGCGGGCGATCACGCTCATCTTCAGGGCGCGCGCGCCCTTGACCATCTCGCCGAACATGTCGCGGTCGCCAAGATATTTGGCGCGATAGTGCAACGGCACCTTGGAGGGGTAGAAACAGATGCAGCCGCCCGCCGACAGGCACACCGCCTCGACATGGGTTTTCTTGAACAGGTCGAACCAGAAATTGGGGTCGTAACTGGGCGGGTCATCCTCGGTGAAAGCGACCTGGGCCCAGCGCATGGCATTGTTGGCCCAGGGCAGGCCTGCCATGTCGCCGGTCATGGCGAAAGCGGGCGCTTCGAACGGCGCCAGCGCCAGCAGGCCGCCCGCGCCCAGCAAAAGTGCGTCGCGCCGCGTCGCATCCGATGCATTGTTTTCCGCGATTTTTTGCTCCCTGTTAGCGGTCTCTATTTAAGGCGCATTGCCAAAACTGGCAATTCGGGTTTGACTGATTGTCATAAGAATAAAAGGGGAAAATCTTGCGATACTTGGGCCTCGCCGCCGCCTTTGTCGCGTTATCGTCGCTGTCGGCGCAAGCCGCCGATATCACGGTCTATTCGCCCGGCATCGTCAACGGTCCTTTGCAGAAGCTGGCGGACGCCTGGATGGCGGAAACCGGCAACAAGGTCACTTTCGCGGGGTTCAATGTCGGGCGCATCCGCACCGCCGTGAGCAAGGACGATCCGGGCGATGTGGTGGTGGCGCCGACCGGCGACTTCGCGGACTTCGCCCCCAAGCTGATGCCGGGCAGCGAGCGGCCACTGGGCCGCATTCCGTTCGGCGTGGTGGTCAAGGCGGGTGGCGCGCATCCCGACATTTCCAGCCATGAGAAATTTGTCGCCTTCACCAAAAAGGCGGGCGTGCTGGCCTATGCCGATCCCAAGGTGGGCAGCCTGACCGGCGCCATGGTGGAAGAGATGCTGAAACGTCCGGAATTTTCCGGTGTCGAGCCGCGCCCCATCAAGGGCATGATCGGTGACGCCATTGTGCGCGGCGACGCACAATTCGGCGGCGGCGCTCTGACCGAGGAATTGATGGCCAAAGGCGCGGAAGTGGTCGGGCCCTTTCCCGATGATCTGGGCCTGCATGTCGATGTTTCCGCGGCGGTGCTGAAGGTTTCCGCTGCACCGGGCGATGCGCAGGCCTTTCTGCGCTATGTCACCCGCGCGCAAGCGGCTTCAGTATGGAAAGCCGGCGGGATCGTCGAAACGCCTGAGAAATAAGATTCTCGAAGCGTGTCCTCCCCGGCGCGCGCTTTAGTGCGCTTGCAAGGGGGTGAGGCTGGCAGCCAAGCCAGCCGAACGCCGTAGCTGGCTCTCGAGCCAGCGAAGGGCTAAAAAGGCTTCATGCCTTTGGCGATCCAGGCCGCGCGAGCCTGCGGGCTGGCGAGGAATTTTATGAAGGCCATGGCGTTCTTCTGATCGGTCGAACGCGACGACACCGCCAGGATGGCGTCCATGTGCCCGCCCAATTCCACCGGCAGCGGCGCCACTAGGTCGATCGGCGGCTTGTTGAGGATTTCCGGCACCAGCTGAATCGCCATGTCGCCTTCGCCGCGCGCCAACGCGCCCGCGCCTTCGCCCTTGGCGACCGGCACGACATGAACGCCGGCGAATTCCGGGCGCTTCAAGATGCCGTCGATGATCACGGCCTGCATGGTGCCGCCCTTGGGATCGTTGACCTCCACCGCGCCTGCCGATTTCAGCACCGCCGCCAGCTTGTCTATCGAGGAGATGTCGGGCTTGGGCGCACCCTTCTTCACCGCCAGCCCCAACTCGTCGCGGCCCAGCGGCGTATAGGTTCCCGCCACGATGCCGCCGTCCAGATACAAGGTGTTCATCAGGTCGGCGGGCAGGGCGATGACGTCGGCGGCCGGCGTCGCGGTTTTGATCTGGCCCACAATCACATTCATCCCGGCTTCGACCACCTCTACCTTGGTGCCGGTCTGTTTGGTGAAGTCCGCCGCCAGCTCCTTCAGTGCGGAATTGTAGACAAAGCCGGGTGCGACGACGCGAATATCGGCATGGGCGCCTGTTGTCAGCAGGAAAAGCACGGCGGCGGAAAGAAGCAGGCGCATGGGAAATCCTATTTGTAGAGAAGGATGGATTGCCAGAAGCCGCACTGATGCTGCTGGGCGAACTTGGCGTTGGTCTGGGTGGCTTTCCAGCTGTTTTCCTGCAGGAAATAGGCGGCTGCGTCCGCGCCTTTCTTCCAGCGCGGCCAGGGCGCGTCGCCTTGGCCATTGGGATTGCCATCGCGCGCGAAACTGGCCCAGGCATCGATCAGATGGCCGGACAGTTTGGCTTGTATGGGATTAAACGTGGTGGGCAATCCGTCCGGCCCGCCATGATAGCCGGTGAAGACATACGGGATATCGCTGGTGTGATAGGCCAGCGATTGATAGCCCGGCATCTTGGGGAAATAGCTCGGCGCAGTGCGGTCGTCGAACTCATACATATAGACCGGAACATGGGCCGACAGCGCTTCGGCGGCATATTGACCGCGGCAGGCGACGACGTCGGTGCCAGTGCTGGTCCAGGACGGTTGCGCCGCGCCTTTCACTGGATAGTGGGCGAGAATCGCGTTCACTGTGCCGGCCGGGTATGCGGGCGGCGACAGACCGGGACCGGCATTGCCGCCAAAGGTGTTCTTCACATAGGTGCTGAACTGTTCTGCCGTGGTCGCGGAATGATCTTTGCGGAAGTATTGCGCGATGCCGATGTTGAAATTGGTTTCGTCTTTGGTGGTGCCGATCATGATCGGCATCTGGCTGAACCGGCCGCTGCGGAAAGCATCGATCATCTGCTCCGGGATTACCTTTCCGTCCACCATCGGGCCATTGATGAAAGGGCCGTTCGCGGACGGCGTGCCCGCCAAGGCAATGATCCTGGCGGCGGGCAGGGCGCGCAAGCATTTGGCGACGTCGCCCGTGGTGCATCCGGCGGCGGCGGCAAATTTTTGGCCGCGGTCCTCGGAAATGGAACGGGGCGCGACGGGGGTATAACCGCCGCTCTGAAAGATGGCGCGGTGGAACAGACCCTTTGCTCCCGGCGACACGACATTGGCGGCGGCGGCGCCGGCGCCGGCCGACTGGCCGCCCAATGTGACATTGTCGGGGTCGCCGCCAAAGGAAGTGATGTTTCGCTGTACCCAGCGAAGAGCGGCCTGCATGTCCATGATGCCGTAATTGCCGAACGGATGGTGCTCCGCATCCAGCGCCGGATGGGCCAGGAAGCCGAACAGGTTCAGCCGGTAGTTGAGGGTGACGACGACCAGCTTGCCCTGCTTGGCAAGATTGGTTGCGTCATAGTCGTTGCTTTCGCCGTCGACATAGCCGCCGCCGTGAATCCACACCAGCACCGGCAATTTTTCTTTGGTATCGGGCGTGAAGACATTCAGATAGAGACAATCCTCGTTGCTGTTGGCCGGACCGGCGAAGGGCCCCAGGGTTGTCACTTGGGCGCAGGTGGGACCGAATTTGTCGGACTTGCGTACACTGTCCCACTTCGCCACGGGCTGGGGTGGTCTCCAGCGCAAATCTCCCACTGGCGGCTTGGCAAAGGGAATACCAAGGAACTGTGAGACACCGCTCTTGCTGACGCCTTCCACCGGGCCATCGGCAGTCACGACCGGCACCGCCTGTGCGCTCCCGGCCAGTCCGCACAACAACGCCACCATTATTGCGGTTTTACGCATCGCATTCTCCTATTGATGCTTGCTCTGGATATAAGAAACGATCTGCCAGATTTCGTCGGCCGTCATTTTCTCTTTCCATGCCGGCATGCCGCGCGGCGTGCCTTCGGCAATGGTATGGAAAATTTCGCCAGGCTTGCTGCCATATTGCCAGCTATTGTCGGTGAGGTCCGGCCCCATGCCCCCCGTCAGGTCATAGGCATGGCAGCCCACACAATTCATCTTGCCGAACAAGGCATGACCGGCCTCGGCCGCATCCGTCTTGCCGTCAAACGGATTGGGCGTATCGGCCGCCACCTGCGCACACGCAGGCGTGGCGGCCAACGCAAGGGCCAGCACCAGTCCCTTCATCAGTTATGCGCCGCCGCCGGAGGCACCGAGATGGGCGCCGCCGCCTCCGCATGGGACACGAGCTGGGTGGTGCCGCTGCCGATGCCCATGCCGTCCACCGAGAAGACATAAAGCGTGTTACCGCCGGGCATGAAGCCCTTCTCACGCCGCAGCACGCCCGCGCCGCCGCCCACCCCGGTATAGACCGCAACATACTGACGCTTGTCCGGACCCACAAAGGTCATGGGCGCGGCGGTGATGCCGGAACCCAGCTTCTGCGACCACAGCACCTTGCCGGTTCGCGCATCCGCGGCGCGGAACCAGCCATCCATGGTGCCATAGAAGACCAGGTCCGAGCCGGTGACCACCGCGCCGCTCCACACATAGAGATTTTCCTTGATGCTCCACACCCGTTTGCCCGCGACCGGATCCCAGGCGATGAACTCGCCCCAATTGCCGCCGGGACCGGCCTTGCGCACCATCTCCATCCCGTCATAGGGCGAGCCTGGAATATACTGGACGATGTGGTTGGTCAGATCCATGCAGCTATTGAACACGCCGGCATAAAGAAGTCCGGTGCGGGGCGAGAAGGCGGACGGATTCCAGTTCTTCACCCCGATATCGGGCGGGCAGATATTTTCCACCTTCTTTTCCACGATCGGATGTGCCGCGTCATTGACCACCGGCAAGCCGGTGGTCAGGTCGATCTTCTTGGCCCAATTCTGCAAGCCGAACGGTTCGGCCACCAGCACTTCACCGGTTGCGCGGTCGATGGTGTAGGCAAAGCCGTTGCGGTTGAAGTGCACCATCACCTTGCGATGCGCGCCCTTCCAGGGAATGTCGAGCAGCACATTCTCGTTGACGCCGTCATAGTCCCATTCGTCATGCGGGGTGAATTGATAGGCCCATTTGGCCGCGCCAGTGCCCGCGTCGCGCGCGAACACCGCCGAACTCCACAGATTGAGGCCGGGACGCTGCGACGGCGTGCGCGGCCCGGGATTGGAGGTGCCGTAATAAATTTCGTTCAGGTCGGGATCATAGGACACCCAGCCCCAGGGCGCGCTGGCGCCCTGTTTCCACATCTCATTCGGCCAGGTGTTCACGCCCAGATCCTTGCCCTTCATCCAGGGATAGAAGGGCTTGAAGTCCGGGCCGATCAGCGCGCCATCATCTGGACCGTTGGTGAAGGCTTTCCAGATGGTATGACCATCTTTCACATCCAGCGCCTGGAACCAGCCATTGGTGCCCAGCTCACCGCCGCTGGAGCCGACATAGACTTTGTCGCCTACCACAAAGGCCGCTTGGGTCATGGTCGGTCCCTTGCTGACGTCATCCAGCAGAACGCGCCACACTTCCTTGCCGGTCTTGGCATCCACCGCCACCGTGTGGTCGTCCAGCAGATTGTAGATCAGCTTGCCGTCGGCATAGGCCCAACCTCTGAGCACCTTGTCGCAACAGGCCTCGCCGATGGCGCGTGGATCGGGATTGGGCTGGAACACCCATTTGATCGGCGCACCGGCTTTGGACAGGTCCAGCGCATAGGCGATGTTGGGATAGGGCGTGACCAGATACATGGTGTCGCCCACCACCAGCGGCGCGCCTTCATGGCCATACATCTGGCCGTCGCTGAAGGACCAGGCAACGCGCAACCGTCCGACATTCTTCTGGTTGATCTGGGCAAGCGGGCTGTAGCGGGTGTTGGAATAATCGCGCGCCTGCCTTGTCCATTGGCCCGGCGCGTCGCCGGGCGCCAGGTTGGCGGTTGCGCCCGTGAAGGAGCCCGAGGAGGACTTGTTCGCTGGCGCGGCGTCCGCCGCGAGCACCGGCACGGCGGCGCCGCACATCAAACCGGCCACCAGCAGAATTTTGCGCATATGTCTTCTCCCCAGCTATCGATGGCGCTCGGGCGGCATCGCTTGTTTTTAAAAGCCTAGGGCGGCGAAACGGCCCGTGCAAGGACGCGCGAATTGGCTTAAAAGCATCGCCCAATGGTGGAGAGTGAGGCTGGCGGCCAAGCCAGCCGAACGCCCGTAGCGGCAAAGCCGCGAAGGGCCGGGCAAGATGGTGACAATGGGACGGTTTAGAACATTTATTTGCTGCACTGCACTCGCTTTGTTGGCGGTGACCGGTGCGCGCGCCGGCGTGATGAATCCCATTCCCGGCGATCCCATCACCATCGAATCTGGCAAATTGTCGGGCACCGTGCTGGACAGCGGCGTCAAAGCCTATTTCGGCGTGCCTTTTGCCGCGCCGCCGGTGCGCGAGCTGCGCTGGCATGAACCCATGCCGGCCAAACCCTGGAAAGGCATCTACAACGCCGATACCAAGATCACCAATTGCTATATCCCGCTGCGCGCCACCACGCTGAACCATTATTTCGGCGAGCTGAAATCCAGCGAGGACTGCCTCTACACCAATATCTGGGTGCCGCCGGGCGCCAAACCTTCCGACAAGCTGCCCGTCGTGGTGTGGATTCACGGCGGCGGTTTTCAGGAAGGGTCGATCAACTTCGACGTCTATAGCGGCGAGCCGTTGGCCAAAAAGGGCGTGATCTTTGTCGGCATCTCCTATCGCGTGAATATCTTCGGCAATCTGGCGCATCCCGAACTGACCGCGTCGTCCGAGCATCATGTGTCCGGCAATTACGGCTTGTTGGACCAGATCGCGGGTCTGCAATGGCTTCAGCGCAACATCGCGGCGTTCGGCGGCGACCCTGGCAATGTCACGGTGATGGGCCAGTCGGCCGGCGCCACCGCGCTGGCGCTGCTGGAAGGAAGTCCGCAGGCCCGCGGTCTCTATGCCAAAGTGATGGCGATGTCGGGCGGCCTTCACGGCGTCGCCGCGCCGCATATGGAGACGCTGGCGGAAACGGAAAGCCTGGGCGTCAAGCTGCAGCAGGCGATGAAGGCCAGGGACATCGCGCAAATGCGCACCATCCCCGCCGACCAGATCACCAATATCGCGGCCGCCAACAAGATCACCTTCACCGGCCCCACCCTCGACGGCTATATCGTGCCCGCCCATCCGCAGGAGATTTTCGCGGCGGGCAAGCAGATCGACGTGCCATTGCTGCTGTCGTCGGTGGGCAATGATGGCAACAGCAGTAACGCTGTCACCACCGCCACCGACTTGGCCGGTTACCGCAAGGGCGCGGAAACACTGTACGGCGCCGATGCCGGAAAATTTCTCAAGCTGTTTCCCGCCTCGAACGATGGGGAAGCGGCGCATCAGGCCAAGGAAGTGGCGCGCATCACCGGTTATGGCATCATCGCGCGCGACTGGGCCAAGGCACAGAGCGCCACCGCCAAATCGCCGATCTGGCTGGTGCAATACAACCATCCCCATCCCTATCCGCCGGGCGTGGTGATCACCGACATGGATGTCCGGACGGCGGGCGCCTATCACAATTCCGATCTGCCATTCTGGTACGGCACCCTGGATTCGCTGAACCTGTTCCGCCGTCTGCGTGACTGGACCGACTATGACTACAAGCTGTCGAACCAGATGCAGGATGTGATCGTGGCCTTTGCGCGGAGCGGCAATCCGGTGACAGCGGACGCAAAAATTCCGCGCTACAATCCGGCGCGCGAACAGCGGCTGATCTTCGGCGATGCCGGCCTGACCGTCGAGACATTGAACAAACAGCAAGTAGACTTTATCGAAGCCCATCCGCCGAAATAAAATTAACAGGGAGCCTACCATGACAAACCGCCGCGAATTTCTCGGCCTGACTGCTGCAGCTTTGGCCACCGCGCCCTTTGCTTCTGTGCCGGCTTTCGCCCAGCGCCGTGTCCCGCTGGGTTTGCAGCTCTATACCGTGCGCGCCGATCTGGCGAAGGACTATGAAGGCACGATGAAGAAGCTCAAGGACATCGGCATCCGCCATGTCCAGGCCAATCTCACCATGGCAGGCAAGACCTCTGCGGAGCAGCGCAAGCTGTATGACTCCATGGGTATGGTCTGGGAAAGCATCCATGCCGGCGGCGACGGGCTGCGCGGGGGCTTGCAGGCCACGGTCGACGAGGCCAAAGGCGCCGGGATCAAGAACATCACCTGTTCCTTCCCGCTCTATCCCTTGGACCGTGCCCAGATCATGGCCGGCCCGACCGTCAATGACTGGAAGCGCAATGCCGATGCTTTCAACAAGGCGGGTGCCGCGTGCAAGGCGGCGGGCATGAGCTTTGGCTATCACAATCACAATATCGAATTCCGCAAGATCGGCGATGTGCTGCCCTACGACCTGCTGCTGAAGGAGACCGATCCGTCACTGGTGCAGATGGAGATGGATATCGGCTGGGTGAAGGCGGCCGGCGCCGATCCGGTGGCCTATCTGACCAAATATCCGGGCCGCTATTATTCGCTGCATATCAAGGATCTCAAGAATCAGGGCATCCCCAACAACAACATGAAGATGATCAGCGCCATCATCGGCAAGGGCATCATCGACTGGAAGGCGGTGCTGGCCGCAGCCCACAAGACCAAGGTCGAACGCGCCTTCCTGGAGATCGAGGAGCCCTATGACCCCTCCGCGCTGGAAATGGTGAAGCAGAGCTTCGATTTCATGCACGGCAAGGTCTGATCGGCGGATTTGATAAAATGAAAAGGGCCGCGTTTTGGCGCGGCCCTTTTTTGTTGCCGCGCACTATTTTGTTCCCACCGCATACAGCACGTGATGAGTGAGGATGAACAACATGCGTCCATCCGCGCCGCCGAACAGGATCTGCAACGGCCGCTCGGGCACATCGATCCGGCCGATCTGTTTGCCGCCCGGCGCATAAACCAGCACCTGGCCATTGGCGAGATAGACATTGCCATTGGCGGCGACCGCCACGCTCTCGCCGCCGCGGTCGGCGAAGGGCTTGAGATCGGTGACACTGCCATTGTCATGCACCAAGCCACTGTAAGTGCGCCCCTCGGACTCATTGCTGACAAAGACGCGGCTGCCAGGCTTGGCCGCCACAAAGCCATAACTTTCCAGAGTGTCGGAGAAGCGCCAGCCCGTGCCGTCGGGCGGGCCTTGCTGGAACGTGCGACTGGCGGGCAGGAACAGGCTGCCGTCGGGCGAGACATATTCTTTTGTCTTGGGCGCGGCCATGTCGCGGGCGAACATCTCGCTCAGGCTCGTGTAGCGATAGGTCGTTGGGTCGAGCTGGTCCTTGAATTCGCCATTGTTCCAATAGTTGCCGGGCAGCAAGGCGGTGGCGCCGGGATGCGCCACAACCGGGGTCGGCGGGATCACCGCCATCTCCATCGCGGGGGTGCCCGGCTTGAAGGTATAGAGTGTGCCTTCCGCGCCCAGCGACGACAGCACCAGCAGATTGCCGCTTCTGTCGAAGGCCAGGTTCACCGGATCGGTGGGATTGTCGCGCTCGATGCTCAGCCCTTCGGCGCGCGACCAGCCATAGATGCGCTGCTGGTGCTTGTCGACGAAATAGAGTTTGCCCTTGGCATCCACCGCCGCGCCGGAGATCGAATAGAATCCGTCCTCCAGTCTTTCCACTTTCGCGCCCATGTCATGGACGGCGGGTGGCGTGAGCGCTGCCGGATAATCCAGCACCGCGAATTCACGCTCGCGCACATCGATATGGTGGGTCAGGTCGCGGATGGCATTCTCGGCCGGAAATTTGCTGGCCCGCAGATAGGTGCCGCAGCCATTGGCGTCGCAGGTGGCGAGCCCGCTTTCCGCATTGACATGCACATTGCGGAAATGGATGCCGGAGGAATTGAAGATACGCACGGCCGTATCCACCGGCCTGGGATTGCGCGTCACCCGATAGGCATGCCAGTTGGCGATGGTGATGTTTTTGGAATTGGCGATCTCCAACGAGACGGCCTCCTGGCTTTCGCCGGCTTCCTCCTCGGTCTGGGGCGCATAGACCTCCCAGTTTTCGGCGCGCAGGAACTGGAATTCGCTACGCACATGATGTTCGCTGGAAATCTCGTAGATATGGCCTTGTGTGGTGGTGTTTGAAACGGTGACGCCCGCCTGGGCATAGGTATCCACCGTCCACAGATTGGCGAAGGTTCCGCCGCCGCCATTGGTGATCCACAGTGAAGGATATTGCCCGTCCCAGCGCTTTTTCATGTCGGGATCGGCGCTGTGGGTGTCGTTGTAGGGGTTCCAGCGCGAGCCGTCGGGATTGTTGGTGCCGTGGCCGCCCAGGAAACGCACGTCATTCATCAGCGAGTTCGCGCCCGATTGCCACAAGGCTTCCACCGCGCGCGGATTGATCCCGCCGGTGAACAGCCCGATGCCCGCAACGATATTGTCGCCGCCCTTGGGCGTTTCCAGCAGCGCCTTGGGCGCGCCCACCCCGCCAAAGCCTGGCATGTTGTCGGGCAGGTCGAACTGGGTGATGGAGGGATGCAGGCCGATCAGAATCGTATCGTGCTTGAGGCGAATGGTGTCGTGCACAATGTAGCGGCCGCTGGGGACGTAGATCACCTTGGCACTATCGATGGCATGCTGGATGGCGGCAGTGTCGTCCGTCTTGCCGTCGCCCTTCACCCCCAGGCTTTTGATGTTCACCCATTGGCTGGTCGGCGGCAGCGGTCTAATCGCGGGCGCCAAGGGGGCCGGCATCGAAGTAAGCGGCGCGGCCTCCCAGCGCGTTGCGGTCTCGCCCATCGTGCCCGGTGCTGGCAGGATCAGGCCGTGGTTGAAGGTTTTGACCTCATAGATGCCGTTTGCGCCAAGGCTTTTTCCGCTCTCGCGAAAGCGCGCGAACACCGGCGTGCGCGAGGCGACGGCATTTTCGAAGCCGATCTGGGTATAGACGCCGTTTTCATTGCTGACGATGACGGCGGCCTTGGAGACATTCTCGAAGCGTGTGTTCTTGGCCCACAGCCAGTCGGAATAATCGGGATCGATGTCGATGCCCACCGGCACATTGCGGAACGACACATTGACCAAGGTCAGCGAGGCTTCATGTTCGCGGATCGCGGCTTCGCGCTGGCCCTCGAACTGGCTGTCGATCAGGGTGAACTGCCAGGCGGGCGACGGCTTCTCGGCCAGAATGCCATAGCGGCCGCCGAAGAAGCGCAGATCTTCCGCTTCGTTGGCGACCTGGTTCAGGCCCGCCAGTCCCGAACCGATGTGAAAATCCATGTGGCTGAGATAGTCATGCTGCGCGCCATGGAAACGGATCGCCACCGCGCCCGCATTGCCCCTGCCGATCTCGAAATCGATATTGCTCATCGCCGAATAGAAGGTGCCGGGATTGGCGTCGGAGATATCGGGATTGGGCGGCACGCTGCCCGGCGGCGGGAAAGGCACCTTGAAAGCGGGACGTTCGGGCCGCGAGCTGGGACCCGAACCCGGACGGACGCCGGCGAAGATCACCATGTCGGCCACGCCCTTGGAAAAGCCCGGCGTGTTGTCGCCCAGCACAAAGACCGGACGCTTGGCCCCCCAGCCGATCACCCGCACCGCCGGCCAGACATAGATGGTGCGCGTCAGCCGGTAACGGCCTTGCGGAATGAAAACGATGCCTTCCTCGCGGTCGGCGGCTGCCTTGTCGATGGCGGCTTGAATCGCGGCGCTGTCGTCTGTCCTGCCGTCGCCGGCCGCGCCCGTCAGCTGAACCGCGCGGGGATCGTCCAACCGGGTGGTGAAAGCCGATGTGCCGGATTGGGCGGTAGCACCCGCAACGCTGGCCAGGAAAAAGGCGGCGGACAGAAGCAAGGTCTTCATGGCGTTGTTCCCGCAAAAAGGCTTTGTGGCTGGGATTTTCCTAGCAGATCGGGAACTTCCCGTCCCGGCGAGCTCCCGCGGACAAATTTGCCGCGCCCGGGAATTGTAAAAGTTATGCTGCACCGCAATAAGCTGCCCTATTATCCTTTGGGTGAGAGCCTTTCCGATAGTGTCCGGAGACGGACGCAGCAGGCTCCGGCAAGGGGCTATTGATGAAACATGGTCACGCATGGATGGGCTGGGTGATGGCGCTTGCCTTCGCATTGCCGCACGGCGCGCACGGCGCCAAATTCATCCGGATATCGGATGACCTGGCCTGCCTGGACGAGATGGAAACCGAGCCTGAGACCGACCAGGCGCAAGCCATCCCCGTCGCGGCAGACAGCATCTGCTTTGTAACGCAGACCACGATCTCCATCTGACGCGCTGACGCCCCTGTCCACATTGCAGTGCAAGATGTGATGGCGTCTTGTTCTTGTCTCCTTGCCGTATACACTCCGCCGCGCAAGCCATGACGCCATAGAGCGCGGGTTTATCGGGGAGGTCCCAAGTGAAGACATATCTGGTGGCGACGGCTGCCGTTTCTCTGCTGCTCAGTACGGTTTCCGCATTTCCACAGGTCGCGGCCACCGCCTTCAACAGTGCGCCGGATCTGGCCTATGAAGCGGTGCCGAATTTCTTCAAGGCTCCGGCCGGCGATTACATGGGCGAGCTGCAGGGCGTCGCCACCAATTCCAAGGGCAACATCTTCGCCTTTTTCCGCGGGCCGCAGACGCGGCTGTGGGAATTCGCCCCCGACGGCAAGTTCCTTAAGGAAATCGGCAAGGGCTTTTACGGTTTCCAGTTCGCCCATTCCGTGCGGGTGGATCGCCACGACAATATCTGGACGGTGGACGAGGGCACCAATGTCGTCACCAAATTCAATCCTGACGGCACCAAGGTGCTGATGGTGGTCGGCCATCGTCCCAGCCAGGCCGATGGTCCCTATGCCACGCCCAAGGGCCCCAATCCGCCGGACGAAAAATATACGCTGTGCCGTCCCACCGACGTCGCCTGGGACCAGCATGACAACATCTTCATCGCCGACGGCTACTGCAACAATCGCGTGGTGAAATACTCGCCCGAGGGCCGCTTCCTGGCCCAGAATGGCGGCCCCGCAGTCGGCAAGGGCGAGAACCAGTACAATCTGCCGCACGGTTTGCAGGTCGACCATGCGGGCAATGTCTATGTCGCCGATCGCGGCAATGCCCGCTATGTCGTGCTGGACAATGATCTGAAATGGAAGACGGCCTATGGCCAGTATGGCAGCGCCTGGTCGGACTGCATTTCGGAAGGCGCACACCAATATCTGTTCGTTTCCAATTCCAATCCCAACGGCAATGCCCCGGGCAGCTGGAAGATCGGCGGCCAGATCTACAAGATGGAATTGGACGGCACCGTGATCGGCAAGTTCGGCCATGCCGGCAAGCTGGCGCCGGGCTTTCAGGTGGTTCACATGATGGATTGCCGCAATCCCAACCAGATCATCGCCGGCGAAATCGAATCCTGGCGCATGCAGAAATTCGTCTTGAAGGGGAGCAAGTAACATGAAGCGTCTTAAATCCCCTTTGGCAACCCTTTTGCTCGCCGCTTGCGCCATGGCCATCCCGGCCTCGGCACAGGACCTGGGCTACACCAACTCCCAGCCGCTGCAACTGCCGCACGATACCTTCTTCGGCATGGCGGCCGGCGTGGCCACCAATTCCAAGGGCAATGTCTTCGTCTATACCCGCAACGGTGAACCCACCGTCACGCTGGGCGGCAGCCGGACCTTCGCCCATGGCGGCTCCAGCCTGTATGAGTTCGCACCAGATGGAAAATTCATCCGCCAGATCGGCAAGCAGGTCTATGGCTTCCTCGCGGCCCAGCAGGTGCGCGTGGACAAAAATGACAATATCTGGGTGGTGGACCGCTACAGCTCCATGGTGATGAAGTTCGATTCCGCCGGGCGTGTGGTCATGCTCCTGGGCCGCAAGCCGGAATCGGTGGACGTGCCATCCTCGCCCGATACTGGGCGCGGTACGCCGCCGGGATCGGGCCAGCCCAGCGATCTGTTCCAGTCGCCGACCGACGTGGCATGGGATGCGAGCGGCAACATCTTTGTCGCCGACGGCATCGGCAACGCCCGTGTCGCCAAGTTCACCCGCGACGGTGTGTTCGTGAAAAGCTGGGGTTCGCGCGGCGGCGCCGACGGCCAGTTCAAGAGCGCGCACGGCATCGCGGTGGATGCGAGCGGCAACGTCTATGTCGCCGACCGCGGCAACAACCGCATCCAAGTGTTCGACAATGACGGCAACTTCAAGAGCAGCATCACCACCGGCGGCGACCCCGAAGCCATCTGCATTTCTCCGGGCGCACACCAGTATCTCTACAGCTCCAATTCCAATCCGGCGAACGATCTGGATCGCGGCGGAGATATCTACAAGCTGGAACTGAACGGGACCGTGGTGGGCAAGTTCGGTCAGGCCGGCAAGGGCCCGCGTGATTTCGGCAGCGTTAATGCCATCGATTGCCGCAATTCCAATTCGCTCTATGTCGCGGAAGCGGGCAACTGGCGGGTGACGAAAGTCGATTTGCACTGATGCAGCGACGGACATTTCTGGTGGGCGCGGCAGCGATGGCTGCTGCGCCCGTTTTCGCCGCTGACGTCGTTCCCATCATCGACACCCATGTTCATCTGTTCGATCCGCGCCGCCCGCAGGGCGTGCCCTATGCCGGACCCAAGGGGCAGCCGCCGCAACTGGCGTTGCCGCAGACCTATCGCCAGCAAATTCCCGGCACCGGCATTGCCGGCGCCATCGTGGTGGAAGCCAGCCCCTGGATTGAAGACAATCTGTGGATTCTGGAGCGCGCCAATTCCGATCCGCTGTTCGTGGGCGTGGTGGGCAGCCTGGATCCCTCAAGGGCGGATTTTGGCGAGTATCTGAACCGCTTTTCCAAGGATCCCCTGTGGCGCGGCATCCGCTATGCCCGTGTTTGGCAGATGGACAATGGCCGGCAGGTGCTGAAGCCCGGCATGGCCGAGGGCCTCAAGCTGCTGGCCCAGGCGGGACAGACGCTGGACATGGCCAATCCGTCCTTCGATCTGCTGCGCGGCGCGCTTCTGGCGATGGATGCGGCACCCGATCTGCATGTGGTGATGGATCACATGCCCTCGCTCGATCCCAAGCCCGAGACACAGCCCTTATATGAATCCCTGATCGCCGAATTGGCGCAGCGGCCAAATTTCGCGATTAAACTGTCACAGGTGGTGCACAAGGATGACAACGGCACCAATGTCACCGCCCCGCCAGCGCGGCTGGACCGGCTTATGGCGGCGTTCGGCGAAGATCGTGTGATGTTCGGCGGCGATTGGCCCAACAGCGTGGGCACCGAGACCGTGCCCGATGCCGTGGCGTTGATGCGCAGGTTTTTCGCCTCGCGGCCCCGTATACAGGCGGAAAAATATTTCTGGCGCAACAGCGCCCGCATCTACCGCTGGAAAAAGCGTGACGCCGCCCAGCCGGGTTGAAATTTGCTGCTGTTGCGAAATGGGCATGTTTTGCGTCCGGCCAAAAGACCGCTAGGATCGCGCCAAATTACAAGTCCGAATTCATTGGGGAGGGGCCGTTGACTCAAAGACATTCCACGCGTGGAGCGTGGCTGATCATATTGGCATCGCTGATTGCGGGTGCCATTTGCGTCTATGACTATTACACGCCCGAAACCGGCCTGATCGGCACCGGCGGCGTGGTCCTGGTGGCGTGCGCCGCGGCGCTAATGCTGCTGGCCTCGCTGACGCTGGCAATGGTGCCCAACCGTTCCTGCCTGCTGCAGGGCTTTCTGGTGGTGTCGATCCTCCTGGACATCATCGGCTCGTCCGTTGCCGGCTATTTCCTGGAAAGCCCCATCATCATGGCCGCACAGGCCTTGGCACTGATCGGCTGGTTGATGAACGTGATCGGTGACGCCGCCGACCGCAGCGTGGAGATTGACGATGTCGAAGATTAAGAAAAACAAGAAGATTTTGGCGCTCGGCGCGCTGGGCTTCGTTGCTGCGGCTGCCGCTGTCACTCTGTTGCCGATGAGCCGTGCCACGGCGCAAGGGCCCAACAATGATCCGCCGCAAGTGTGGGATGCGTTTGGCGGCAACCAGCAGGCGCAGAAATATTCCAGCGCCACCCAAATCACGCCCGACAATGTGAAGGGCCTGACAAAGGCCTGGGACATGCACACCGGCGATGTCAGCAGCGGCGCCCATTCCACCACCTGGGGTGCGACGCCTTTGTTCGTCAATGACACGGTCTATACCGGCACGCCCAAATACAACATCTTCGCGGTGGAGCCTGATACCGGCAAGGTGAAGTGGAAATATTCCGCCAACGGTTCCAACGGCGACGAGAACCAGGGCCTGAAGAATCGCGGCGTCGCTTATTGGGCTGCATCCAATCCGGTTGCCGGCCAGCCCTGCCAGAAGATGGTCTATATCGGTAACATGCAGGGCGAGCTGCATGGTGTGGACGCCGATACCGGCAAGGCGTGCGCGGGCTTCGGCAAAGGCGGCGTGCTGGACGTCAATGCCTGGGCCACCAAGAACAGCAAGTGGAAGATCGGCCTGATCCAGCCGCCGGCGGTCTATAAGGACACGCTGATCTTGGGCTGGGCCGGCAATGACTGGGTCTACAAGACCGAGAATCCCGGCACCGTCTATGGCATCGACGCGCGCACCGGCGCGTTGAAGTGGACGTTCAACATCATCCCGGACGACATGCTGAACCAGACCGGAACCGCCAATGTCTGGTCCGGCATTTCGGTCGATCCGCAAACCGGCCTGGCGTTCCTGCCGACCTCCTCGCCCAGCCCGAACTATTATGGCGGCGACCGTCTGAAGGAGATGCCTTTCGCCACGGCGACCGTCGCGGTGAAGGCCGAGACGGGCGAAGTGGTATGGGCCCGCCAGTTGGTGCATCACGATATCTGGGACGTGGACATCAACTCCGCGCCGACCTTGGCTGATATCAAGAAAGACGGCCAGACCATTCCCGCCCTGATCCAGGCGACCAAGATGGGTTTCTTGTTCGTGCTGAACCGCAACACGGGCGAGCCGGTCTATCCGATCGAGGAGCGTCCCTATCCGGCCTCCGACGTGCAAGGCGAAGTGGCGGCAAAGACCCAGCCCTATGTGCCGCTGCCCGAACCGACGATCGCCGACACCACCCCGCCGGTCTCCATGCTGGCCGATCTTGCCAGCTTCGGAGAGTGCAGCCGTTGGAAGGCGCGCATCCGCGACGAAGGCCGCTATACGCCGCCATCGGTTCGCGGTTCGATTTCCTGGCCGGCGACATTGGGCGGCGTGGAATGGGGCGGTGGCGCGCTGGATCCCACCACCAACACCTATGTGGTGAACAGCAATATCGTGCCGCAGATTTACTCCCTGGTTCCGCGCGCGGAAGCCGACAAGAAGTATGGCAACGCGCTGCGCGCCAGGGATGGTTATGCGGCGCAGCAGGGTTCAGCCTACGGTTTCAGGCTGGAGAACTTCCTCAACATGTGGGGCATGCCCTGCTGGGCGCCGCCTTACGGCACCTTGCTGAGCTATGACATGAACACCGGCAAGCTCAACTGGAAGAAGCCGTTCGGTCAGGTCCAGAAGTGGGGCTTCTACATGCCGGAAAGCTGGGGCTCGATAACCATCGGGGCGCCGGTGATCACCAAGTCGGGCCTGATCTTCATCGGCGCGTCGATGGACAGCCGCGTGCGCGCCGTCGATGTAAAGACCGGCAATGTTCTGTGGAAGCATATCGTGGATTCGCCCGCCGTGGCGCAGCCTGCGGTCTATACCTACAAGGGCAAGCAGTATGTGGTGTTCGCCGCTGGCGGCAACGGCATCCTGACGCCGCGCCTGTCCGATCAGCTGGTGGCCTTCGCGCTGCCGAACTGATGGCCTATTGATCGTCACACGCGAGGGGCGCTCACCGCCGGTGGGCGCCCTTTGTTCTGGGAGTGGAACATGACCTTACGCAAACGCGAGTTTCTGGCGAGTCTTGGAATGGCAGCGGGCGCCGGACTGAGCGGCGCATGGGCGCAGACTGCGCCCAAGGGTAAAGACCTGGGCGCGGTGGCGCCGGAGAAGAGGAACGAGATTCCCCATCGCAAAGTCACCACACGCAATCTGTTCAAGGTGAGTGATGGCTATCCCAACGGCGTCGCGGTGGCGCCGCAAGGCGTGTGGGTGGCCGAACAAAAGGCGCAGGGCTATGGCCAGAGCGGCAAGAAGATCAAGGAAGCGGCCTGGTTGTTCGACTGGACCGGCAAGAAGCTCAAGACCGTGATGACCGACTCCAGCAACACATCGGGCCTCGCCTTCGGCAACGGCCATATCTGGATGGGCGCCAACGGCGGCGCGGAAGGTATTTACGAAGTGGACATGGATGGGCGCACCGTGTCGCATCGCCAGATCCCGCTGGGCCCCGCCGACAATGGCGGCGGCTGCCACGGGCTGATGTGGCATGACGGCAAGCTGTGGATCGTCGCCAATCGCATCAAGGCCATCCTGCGCGTGGACCCCAAGACCTGGACGCCGGAATTCATCATTCCGATCACCACCCAGCGCTGGCACGGTTGCGCCTGGGACAGCAGCCATCCCGGCGGCGCGATCTGGATGGTGACCGGCTCATCCGACGTCAACCGCTATGTGATGCAGAACGGCAAGTTGCACCACACCACGACCTGCGGCCTGATGAAGTATTCCGCTGCTACCGGCCAGTTGCTGGAAACCGCGGAATTCGAGGATGGCACCGCGGACGCCCATGGTCTGGACATGCATGACGGCAAGCTGATCTCCTGTGATGCGGGCGTAGGCCCACCCGGCTTCGAGGGTACCGGAAGTCCCAGCGCCGGCTATGTTTTCGAGATCAATTTCGTTAGTTGACCCCCCTCTCTGGGTTTCGGCCGGGCCGTCGGCCCGGCCGCTCGCTTTAGCCCGCGGTGTCCCAGCCTCGCGGCGCGCCTGGATGCGCGCCGCTGCGGCGTTCGTCGCTTTCGCAGGTCCACTGGACCTGCTCATGCGCTTCGCGCACCGCTCCTCACCCCCCTTGTCTTCAGGAGCCCCCATCCCCATTGTCCCACCCGGAAAGAGTGGGCCATGGCACGTCCCCGCGAGAAGGATATCGCAACAAGGCTGGATGAATGGTCGCCGCGGCTTTTGAAGTCGCGTCTGTATCAACGCATCCTGGTAGACATTATTATTGGCGCTTTGGCGCCCGGCGAACAGCTGGACGAAAATGCCCTGGCGCGGCGCTATGGCGGCGGGCTGGCCGGCATCCGCGAGGCACTGGCCCGCCTGGCTCTGGAAGGCCTGGTGGTGCGTCGGGCCCGGGTCGGCACGTCGGTGTCACCCTTGGATCTGGTAAGTGCCCGCGAAGCCTTTGAAGCGCGTTGTCTGATCGAGGTGCATTGCGCAGGGCTCGCCGCCGTCCATGCCAGCGACGCAGAACTTGCCGCGATCCGTTCCACTTTTGACGATGGCGAAAAAGCCGTGCGCGACAACGATCAGGCTGCGCTGGCGGCGATGGACGAGGCGTTTCACGTCGCGGTGGCGGCGGGAAGCCACAACCGCACCCTGGCCAAGATGGTGGTGACGCTGCACCATCAGACAGCGCGTTACTGGCTCTATGCCATGCGCGGACCGGGCAGCGATGATGGCATGGCCGCGCTGAACGAACATCGCGGTCTGGCCGACGCCATCGCCAGCCGCAATGCCGAACGCGCCCGCGCCGAGATGCTCAAGGTCCTGGGTGACTTTCCCGCTGAAATGAAGCGCACGCTGGAAAACCGATAAACACGATGACTGAGCGCAGCGGCTGGCTGACTTTGGCCCTTATGAGCGCGCTGTTCTTCATCATCACAGCCGCGACCTTTGACAGCCTTGGGGTGGTGCTGCCCGCTATGGTGGGCGAACTGGGCTGGAGCTGGGCCAAGGCCGGTTTCGGCTTCACACTGCTGGGTTTTTTCTGCGGCATCACCAGCACCATCCCCGCCACCCTGATCCGCAAATGGGGTGTGCGCGCCTGTCTGCTGGTGGGCACGCTGGTGATGGGTCTCGCCTTTGCGTGTCTGGCCCGGGCCGATGGCTTGCCGCGCTATTTCGCCGGCGCCTCGCTGGCGGGACTGGGCCTCACCTTGCTGGCAACGGTGCCCGGCACTTATCTTCTGGCGCGGTTGTTTGCGCGGCCTTCTTTCGCCATCGGGCTTTATTTCACCATCGGCGGGCTGGGCGGCGTGGCCGGGCCGCTGCTCTATCGCGCGGTAACGGACGTCACGGGCCATTGGCGCAGTTACTGGCTGGTGACGGGTGCGCTGGTGGTGCTGGCGGGTCTTGCCGCGATGCTGCTGGTGGACACGGCAACCGATGTCGGATCGGCCAAGGACAGCGACCCGCAGATTTCCACCGAAGGCTGGAGCGTGCGCGCGGCGCTGCAGACCCCCCAGTTCTGGATATTGGCCGCCGCCTACAGCGCTTTCCTGTTCTGCGGCATCACCGCCAATTCGGTGTCGGTGGCGCACCTCACCCAGGTCGGCGTCACGGCGGCGATGGCAGGCAACATGATGAGCCTGCAGGCGCTGATCAATGCCGGTGCGCGGCTGGCGGGGGGGATTCTCACCCGCTTTGTCAGCGCCAAGACATTGTTGGCGGTGTCGTTGGGTTTGCTGGTTATCGGCCTCTTGGCGCTGGGCGCGGCACGTGATGTGCCCATGATGCTGGTCTATGCCGCCGGCATCGGTATCGGCTATGGCCTGACTTTCTTTGCCGCCAGCATCCTGCTGCTGGATTATTTCGGGCGCGGCCCGTATCTGGAGCTGTTCGCCACCGTCAACTTGATCTCGACGGTGGGGGCGGTGGCGCCGACCCTGGCGGGCCTGACCCGGGACCAGATCGGCGGTTTCACGCCTTTTTTTGTAGGCCTTTCGGTACTGGTAGCCTTGGTCTTGCTGGCTGTCATCATGATGCGCGCCCCGCATCCGAGACAGGCATGAGCCGCCCCAAGGAATATGGCGTGTTCCTGCCCATAGCGACGCGAAGCGCGCGCGAGCGCGTTCGCCAACAAAAAACGTTCGCGACATGAGCGGCTCCAAAGAATATGGCGTGTTTCTGCCCATCGCGAACGGCGGGTGGATTGTTTCCAAAACGACGCCGTCCTTGGACGGCGGTTGGGCGCAGAATCGCGATGCCGCGCTGATCGCCGAAGCCGAAGGCTTCGACTTTGTGATGGCGATGGGAAAATGGCGCGGTTTCGGCGGCGACACCGACCATTGGGGCCACAGCCTGGAGGCCGTCACCATGATGGCCGGGATCGCTGCCGTCACCAAACGGATCAAGGTGTGGGCGACGTTGCATGCCATCCTGCACAATCCGGCGGTGGCGGCCAAAATGATTGCGACCCTCGATCATATCAGCGGCGGGCGCGCCGGTTTGAATATTGTCGCCGGAGCCTATGCGAAGGAATTTTCGCAGATGGGGGCCTGGGACGCGTCGCTCGATCATGACGCGCGCTATGAGCTGACTGAGGAGTGGACGCAGATTGTCAAGCGGCTTTGGACCGAGCCCAAGGTAAGCTTCGAAGGCAAGCATTTCACGTTCAAGGATTGCGTCAGCGAGCCCAAACCGATCAATCCGCCTTTCCTGATCTGTGCCGGCATGTCACAGCGCGGATTTGAGTTTTCGGTGCGCGAGGCGGATGGCTGCTTCATCGGCGGCCGCAATGAAGCCGAGACCCGCGACGTATCGCTGCGCGCCCGGGCCCTGGCGGCCAGGCTGGGCAAGCCCATCCGCACCTATTGCATGATGACGGTGATTTGTGCCGCCACGGATGAAGAGGCAGAGGCTAAGGCGCAAAAATACCGCGAAGGGCTGGACGAGGGCGCGGTGCGCGGCATGCTGGAGAGCTATGGCGCGCCGATGTCTGGAGATGGGGGCAATGCCATGACCGCCCGGGCACAAGGCGCCTTCATGACCCAAACGGTGGTGGGTTCGCCTGCCACTTGCGCCGCCAGAATCGAGAATTTCCTGCGCGACTGCGACATAGACGGGTTGATGTTCATCTATGACGACTATGTCCAGGGCCTGCGTGTCACGGCGCGTGAAATCCTGCCGCGGCTTCGCGAGGCCTTCCCATGAAGCCCGAATGGATCGCGCCCCATCGCACGGCCCTGATCCTGATCGATTGCCAGGTGGATTTCGGCGCGCAGGGTGGCGCGATGGCGCGGGCCGGCGCCGACATGTCTTCGGTGCCGCCGGCCTTGGCCAAAGCCGGGGCGCTGGCGGATGTGGCGCGGGGTGCGAAGGTTGAAGTCGTGTTCGTCCGCCTCATCACCCGTTCCGGGGATGATAACAAATTCCTGCGTGAGGCCAGGCAGCGCCAAGAAGACACTTTGCCCAATCTTTGTGTCGAGGGTTCGCGCGGCGCCGAATTCATCGGGCCGCAGCCACGGCCAGGCGAGACGGTGATTTCCAAGACGCGCTTTAGTGCCTTTGCCGGCACCGGTCTGGCCGATCATCTTCGCGCGCGCGGGATCGACACGCTGGTGCTCGCTGGCCTGACCACCGAGTGCTGTGTGCAGTCCTCTGCCTGGGACGCGCTGGAGCGCGATTTCCATGTTTTCGTGGCCGCCGACGCCTGCGCGGCCTACGAACCGGAGCTGCACCGCCATACGCTCCGGGCGCTGGCGCTGAATGGGGTGATTGTCGAGGGCGCTGACATTTTCGCCACGTTCTGGAATACCAAGTAAAAACAAAGTCTTATATCAAATCTTTCCTTGCCGTCCATGTAATGTTGAGCAAGCGCTGTAAAATGTTACATAGCATTTCCGCCAGAAATGCCTATGTACGCCCCCATGAAATTCAGTCTGATGATCGCAGCGTTACTCTGCGCGGCGGGGCCAGCTCTGGCACAGGGCGTTGAGTCGATCACCGTGACCGGCGATCCGGTCCATCTGCTGCAAACCAGCGCCAATAGCGCCGCCTTCGGCCTGGACAAACCGCTGATCGAAACCCCGCGCGCCGTCACCCTGGTCAGCGAAGCCACCATCGCGCGCTATGGCATCGTGGGGGTCAACGATCTCACCGCCATCACGCCGTCGGCCTATACCGCCAGCTATTACGGGGTCGAAGGCTCGGTCAGCTTGCGCGGCACCTTGGCGGAAAATTATTTCCGCGGCTTCAAGCGGGTGGAAAATCGCGGCACCTATTCCACGCCCCTGGCCGATGCGGCCGGGATCGAGATTCTGCGTGGGCCGCCATCGCCGCTTTATGGCGCGGGCAAGGTGGGCGGGCTGGTCAACTTCCTGCCCAAGACCGCCAGTGCCGGCGACGCGGTGGGCGGCGAGGTCACTGTCACCTATGGCAGCTATTCCAAGCGCAATCTTTCCGCGCAGGTCAGCATGCCGGTGGCGATCGGCGAGGCGGGCGGTGGGCTGCATGCTTACGGCGAACTCGACGACAGCTTCAGCTTCTATCGCGGCCTGCATCCCAGCCATCAGCTGATACAGCTGTCGGGTGGACTTGCGCTGGGCAATTGGTCCTTCGCCGCCGACTACATGTATTTTCATTCCAACGGCGATGTGCAGGCGCCGGGCTGGAACCGGTTGACCCAGGCGCTGATCGACAGCGGCAGCTATATCACCGGGCACAACAGCTCATTGGCCGACGCGGACGGCAATGGCCGCCTGACATTGAACGAATTGGGCGGAAATCCGTATTTCTTTGACCCCAATTTCCACCCTTTGGCCTGTGTGGGCTGCCAGGACGCGGCGCACCGGCTGGATACCGGTTTGGGCGCCACCCCCCTTGATCCGCGCACAGTCTATATCGCGCGCGGCGTGGATTTCTCCAACACCATCACCCATACGGCTTTTGCGGAAGCGGCGCGCGATCTGGGGGACGGCCAGATGCTGCGCCTGCAACTGTTCGGCGACACACTGCAGAATGACCGATTTGTGTCCTACGGTTTTCCCGGTTCCTATCGCACCCAGATCGGCGAGGTGCGGCTGCGCTATGATCTCAAGCGCGATTTCGGTCTTTTGAAAACCCAGACGATGGCGGGCGCGTCCTATCGCACTGTCCATGCCATCGGCAAAGAAAGCTTCAACAGCGGCGTCATCGCGCTGGATCGACGCGACATCTCACGGGGCCCCGCCGCCAACGACATCATCGATTCTCCGTTCAACGTGGACCCGCCGGGCACGGTGGGTCTGGGTTGGGAAAACAATGTCCGCACCAACAGCGCCGATGGCGGATTTTTCGTCACCAGCGATCTTAACTGGGACGATGGCTTGGACCTGACCCTGGGCGGGCGCTATGACGACTATAATGTGCGCTCGGCCGATGCGGGCATACTGGCTTACGAACCCGCAAGTGGACGCGGCAATGCCGGGCGCTTCACCTATTCCGCCAGCCTGTCCTATCGCACGCCCTGGGGTCTGGTGCCCTATGTCACCACCGCCAAATCGTCGGCACTCGAAATCGGCCAGGCCAGCCAGGTGGCAACCAGCCTGCTGGCGGGCCGCGACTGGCTGTCCAATTCCTTTCTCAATGAAGTGGGCGTGAAATTCACCGCTCTGGACGATCACCTGCAGGGCAGCCTGGATTGGTATGTGCAGAACCGCACCCAACTCAATCAGGGCGGCGGCGTCACCAATGTGATGGGTACGCGCGCCAAGGGTGCGGAGCTGGAGCTGCGCTATGTCGCGACGTCCAATCTCAGCCTGACTTTGGCGGCGTCGCTGCAGCACACCACCATCAAGGGCCCCGACCACAGCTTTGCCTATGTGCCGGCGCGCAGCTATGGCGTGACGCCGCAGAACGGTTTTGGCGGTAGTTATGTGACATTCGATTTTTCCAGCCTGCGGGGCGGCGATTATGAAAACACGCTTCTGCCCCATGCCGTGATCAGCCCTTATCTGACCTGGACCAGCGATGCCCAGACTTGGGGCGCCGTTGAAAAGATAATATGGGGCGCGACCTTCGGCGGCAGCTATGTCGGCCAGACGCGGCAGACCGTGCCGGGGCCGATTTTCTATCCCTCCTATGTCACGCTCAATGCCTCGGCTTTCGCGCAATGGGATGTGTGGGAGGGTGACGTGAATGTGAACAATCTGGGCGATGCGCGCTTTTTCACGCCGGGCGCCGATACCTATGCCAATCTCAGCGCTCTGCCGGGCATCGGGCGGGTCTGGAAAATAACGCTCAAGCGATTGTTCTAGGCGCCTCGCACGCTTAGGCTCACGCCATGAAAAAGCTCGCGCTCGCGTTTCTGTTTTCTCTTTCACCCATTGCCGCACAGGCCGTGGACAGTTCCTGGGTTCAGGCAGTGTCGGGCGGCTTTGAAGCGCGGGCTGTTACTTCTCATTCAAAATGCCCCATGCTCCATACAAGTGGCGGTGACCAGATGATGTCGGTCCGTGTGGCTGCTAGCGCAGATTTTCCAATGGTTTGCAGCGCTCCAGTACCGTTAGACTCGAAATTTGTCGTGATCACTCCTGTCTACGATGAACCTTGTCCGACCGGAAACCCGGTCACTGTCATTTGCGAGCCAGAGCCACATTTTTTGCCAATCCCCAAGACGAATCCGCAACGCATTCTGGTGCTGGGCGATACCGGTTGCCGCATCAAGGGATCGGCACTTCAGGCCTGCAATGATCCGGCGCGATGGCCGTTCCCGCAACTTGCGGAAGCGGCCGCCCAATTGAAGCCCGACCTGATCATTCATGTCGGCGACTATCTCTATCGCGAAAGCGCCTGTCCTGCGGGCAATCAGGGCTGTGCCGGCTCGCCCTGGGGCGACAACTGGGTCAGCTGGCAGGCGGATTTCTACACCCCGGCCGCGCCGCTTCTGGCAGCCGCGCCCATCGTGCTGGTGCGTGGCAATCATGAGGACTGCGCGCGCGCCGGTCCCGGTTGGCTCAGGCTTCAAGGCCCCACCGCGTTTGATCCTGCTGCGCCCTGCGCCAGGCATCTGCCCCTATATAATGTGGAGCTGGGCGGATTGCGGCTGGCGGTGATGGACGATGCCACCGCGGAGGAAACCGAACTCAACCGTGATGATTCGCCGGTCTATGCCGCGGAGTTGACGGACATGGCCGCCATCCCGGCGCCGGTCTGGTTTGTGCACCATCGTCCCATCTGGGCGGCGGTCACCGGACCGCTTGGCATTCCCATCGGCGGCAATCTGGGCCTGATCGATGCCGCCCGCATCGCGTCGCTGCACGGCGATCCGCTGATCGCTGCCAGTGTGGAATTGATGCTGTCGGGCCACATCCACTCGTTCGAGGCGATCAACTACACCAAGGATGTGCCGCCCCAGATCGTGGCGGGCAATGGCGGCGACGATCTTCTGGTCACGCCCAAAAATCTCAGGGGCACGCAATTTCTGGGTCATTCCGGCGTCACCGTGGCCGACGGCCTGTCGGTGGGCGGTTTCGGCTTCCTGCTGATGACCCGCGCGATGAGCGGCTGGACTATCGATCTTTACGATTCGGCAGGCACCAAGACACGCACCTGCCGTTTCACCACCGGACATCCGGGACGGCTGGACTGTCCGGCGTAACGGCTTGGTTTTTTCTGGCCGCATCGGCATCCAGCATGGCCAGCAGGGCCGCGGTGGGAAAGCCGTCGGCGATGATGGCCTTGGATTTCTGATATTGGCGAAGCGCCGCGCGGCTCTTGCGGCCCAAGACGCCATCGGGCGTACCCGGATCAAAGCCCAGCATTGCGAGATCCGTTTGGAAGGTGATGCGCTCACTGCGCGACAGCGTGCGTTCGTCCTGCGGCCAGGCGTGATGCACGGGGCCCGCGCCCGCCATGCGGTCGGCCAGCAGCGCCACCGCCAGGGCGTAGCTGGCCGCATTGTTGTATTTCAAAATCACACTGAAATTCGCAAACACCGCAAAGGCGGGACCGCGCGCGCCTGCGGGAAAATAGATGGCGGCATTGGCGTCCGATGACGGCAGGGCCTCGCCGCCTATTGTCTTCACGCCCCGCGCGGTCCATTCGGAAAGAGGCTTCTGGTTGTCGAGATCGGCGTCTTCATAGGCAAATCCGTTCGGCAAGCTGACTTCATAGCCCCAGGGTTGATCTCTTGCCCAACCTTGCTCGGTCAGCAGCCGCGCCGCCGAGGCCAGCGCGTCGGGCGCGGAATGCCAAAGGTCGATCTGGCCGTCGCCGTCGCCGTCTGCGGCATATTTGAGAAAGGTAGTGGGCGTGAACTGGCTCTGGCCGAAGGCGCCGGCCCAGCTACCGACCATCTCGCTCAGCGCATAGTGCTGCTCTTGATAGATCCGAAGCGCCGCCAGGAATTCCGGCTTGGCATAGCCCGCACGCGGTCCGTCATAAGCCAGCGTCGCCAATGCCGCGAACAGGTTGAAGCTGCCGCTGTCGGCGCCGTAGTCGCTTTCCAGGCCCCAAACGGCGACCAGGATTTCCTTGGGCACCCCGTACTGGGCGGCGATCCGGTCCAGCACTTCGCCGGTGCGCGCCAGCATGAACTGCGCGTCCCGGATCCGCCGTACCGAGACCGCCGCATCCAGATAGCTCCACACCGGTTTGGTGAATTCCGGCTGATTGGCGTTCATGGCGATGATGGCGGGGATGGGTGCGATCCCGGCCGTGGCGCTGTCGAAGGTGGCGGCTGTTATCCCGGCGTCCAGGGCTTCGGTCCTGGCCTGCGCCAGAAAGGCGTCGAACTTGGGATCGCCCAAGCTGGGCGGCGGTGGCGGCGGGACTGGAATGGTGACGACAGGCACCTGGGGGGTGGGTATCGGCTTGGGCGCGGTGGGGGCGCAGGCGGTTATCGCCAGCAGTGCCACGAGGACGGCGAGGCGGGGTAAGCGGGCCAGGGAGCAGGGGCAGCGAAGCATCCCCGCAAGGTTACACCGATTTGCCGGGATTTTTGGCGGAAAACCGCCATTTTTTGCTCTGCTGTGCGGGTTGACAGGGGTAGGGGGCTTGCATAGTTTCCGCGCCTCCACGGATGACGGCCTTTGCGGCCGACACATAGTGTAATTCTGGCCCTCCGGGCCGGGGCTTTAGAAGGCAGTGTCATGAAGGTTCGCAACTCCCTCCGGTCGCTCAAGAAGCGTGACAAGGACTGCCGCGTCATTCGTCGCAAGGGTCGCGTTTACGTGATCAATAAGAAGAATCCCCGGTTCAAAGCCCGCCAGGGTTAAGCAATACTGCGCCGACCCTTACACAGGCGCACATGCTTTTTCCTCCCACCGATTCCAGAATTGTCGCCCGCCGCACCGAGATCGTGGCGGCGCTGAAAGCGATCGTTCCCGATGGGGTGGTAGCCGACAAGTCGGGCCTTTCCACCTTCGATACCGATGCGTTCAGCGCCTATCACCAGATGCCGCTGGTCTGCGTGCTGCCCAGCAACCGCGAGCAGGTCAGCGCGATCCTGAAATATGCGCAAGGCGAGGGCGTGCCCATCGTGCCGCGCGGCGCCGGTACCTCGCTGTCGGGCGGCGCGCTGCCGCGCGAGGACGGCATCCTGATCGGCATGGGGCGCATGAAGCGCATCCTGGAGATCGATTATGAAAATGGCTGCCTGGTGGTGGAGCCCGGCGTCACCAATCTCAACATCACCAAGGCGGTGGAGGCGAGCGGCTTTTACTATGCGCCCGATCCCTCCAGCCAGGTGGCCTGCACCATCGGCGGCAATGTGGCGGAGAATTCCGGCGGTCTGCACTGTCTCAAATACGGCCTGACCACCAACAATCTTCTGGGCGTGACCATGGTTCTGCCGGGCGGCGAGATCGTCACCCTGGGCGGCAAGGCGGGCTGCCAGGGCGGGCTCGATCTGTTGGGCCTGGTCACCGGCTCCGAAGGCCTGTTGGGCGTAGTGGTCGAAGTGATCGTGAAGATGCTGCGCAAGCCGCCGGTGACGCGCACCCTTCTCGCCTCTTTCAATTCCGTCCCGGCGGCGGGCCAATGCGTCGCCGCCATCATCGGTGACGGCGTGGTGCCCGCGGCCATGGAGTTCATGGACCGGCGCTGCGCCGAAGCGGTGGAAGCCTATAACCAGCCGGGCTATCCGGCCGGCGCGGAAGCCATTCTCATCATGGACGCCGATGGCGTGGAAGCCGATGTCAGCGATGCGGTGTCGCGCATCACCGATATCGTCGCCAGATGTGGCGGTGTCACGGTGGAAGCCACTGACGAAAAGCAGCGCACGCGCATCTGGTCCGGCCGCAAGGCCGCCTTCGCCGCCATGGGCCGGCTGGCGCCCGACATGATCTGCATGGACGGCACCATTCCCCGCCATGCCTTGCCCCAGGTGCTGGACGAGATGGCCAAGCTTTCCGAGCAGTATGGCCTGGGTTTCTGCAACGTGTTTCACGCCGGCGACGGCAATCTGCACCCGCTGATCATTTTCGATATGATGAAGCCCGGCGAGTTCGACAAGGCCGAGGCCTTTGGCGCCGACATCCTGCGGCTGTGCGTCAAGGTCGGCGGCGTGCTGACGGGCGAGCATGGCGTGGGCGTGGAAAAGCGCGACCTGATGACCGATATGTTCACGGCGGAAGATCTGGCCCAGCAGGGCCGGGTGAAATGTGCCTTCGATGCACAAGGGTTGTTCAATCCCGGCAAGGTATTTCCGACCCTGTCGGCCTGTGTGGAACAGGGTCATGTCCACGTTCATGGCGCCCAGCTGCCCCACCCCCATCTGCCGCGCTATTGATGAGCAGGGTAGACAATCCGGGGCAGGCGCTTGAGTTCGTGCGTGCCGCGCGCGACGCCAAAGCGCCCTTTGAAATCGTAGCCGGCGGCACCCGCCGCAGCGTGGGCAGGCCGGCGCCCAAGACAAATGGCGGCGATCTGCCGCTGCTGGATGTTTCCGGTCTTTGCGGCATCATCAAATACGAGCCGGAAGAATTGATCCTCACCGCCCAGCCGGCAACGAAGCTGGCGGAAATCAACGCGGTACTGGCCGCAAAAAACCAGCGCCTGGGTTTTGATCCCGCCGACTGGTCGCAGCTGTTGCGGTCCAATGGCGCGACGACACTGGCGGGCGCGGTATCGTGCGACGCCTCAGGCTCGGGCCGCCTGCGCCATGGCGGCGCGCGGGATTCTTTGTTGGGGTTCCAGGCCGTGAACGGACTTGGCGAAAGCTTTCGCGCCGGCGGCAAGGTGGTCAAGAATGTCACCGGCTTTGATCTGCCCAAGCTGGTCTGCGGCGCCTATGGCACGTTGTGTCTGCTGACCGAGATGACCTTCCGCGTCTATCCCAAGGCGCAACATGCTGCGATCCTGTGCCTGAGCGATGTGACTCCTGAGATCGGCTTTGCCGCCCTGCGCAACATCGCCCATAGCGCCCTGGAACCGGCGGGTCTGGCCTATCTGCCGGCCAGCATGATCGCACCGGCCAAATTCGACGGCGGCCGGGGCGTGGCCCTGATCAAACTGGAAGGCGCGAGCAAACCGCTGGAAGAAAAGATCGCCATGGCGCGCGACCTTTTGGGCGCTGCGGTGCAAAGGCTCGAGGACGACATGTTCGCTGCCATCGGCAGCGGCGAAAAATTTTCCGATCTGCCGGGCGATGTGTGGCGGGTGATGGTCGCACCGTCCGACGCGCCGCGCGTGGCAAAGGAATTGAACGTCCAACACTGGCTGGGCGATTGGGCCGGCGGGCTGATCTGGCTGGCGGCGGCGCCGTCCGATGCCGCGCGCATCCGCAACATCGCGGCCGCCGCGCAAGGTCAGGCCATGCTGCTGCGGGCCAGCCCCGAAAGCCGCACCAGCCTGGGCCTCTTTGCGCCGCAACCGCCCGCGCTTGCCGCGCTGAACCGGGCGGTGAAGGCGGCCTTCGATCCTTTGTCCTTGTTCAATCCGGGAAGACTTTAAGATGAGAAGGCCGGTATGAAATACGCCTTCAGCGCTGAGCAGATCGCCGATCCGCAACTGGGCCCCGCGACCAAGGCGATCCGCAGCTGCGTCCATTGCGGTATCTGCACCGCGACCTGTCCCACTTATGTGCTGCTCGGCGATGAACGCGACAGTCCGCGCGGCCGCATCGTGCTGATGAAGGACATGCTGGAGAAGGGCGGCGCCCCCACAAAGGAACAGGTCTATCACATCGACCGCTGCCTCTCCTGTCTCAACTGCAAGACGGCGTGCCCCTCCAGCGTCAATTATCAGCGGCTGGTGGATCAGGCCCGTGCCCATATCCAGGATCATTACACCCGCCCGCTGGGTGAGCGCATTCTGCGCTGGACGATTGCCAAGGTGATGACCCGGCCGAAGCTGGTACGCATCGGCTTGCTGCTGGCCAGGATCGGCGCGCCCATTGCGGTGATCCTGCCGGGGCGGCTGGGCGCGATGGCGCGCATCGGGCTCACGGCCAGGCCGCAAGGGCCCGAGCCCACGCAATTTCCCAAGCCCGCGCAAGTCAAGCAGCGTATCGCCATCATGCCGGGCTGCGTGCAGGGCGCGCTCAGTCCGCAGATCGACGCTGCGGTGGGCCGGGTGCTGGCGCGGCGCGGGATCGAGCTGGTGGCGCTGGAAGGCTCGGGCTGCTGCGGCGCGCTGCCCCATCACATGGGCCGCGAGCATGACTCCAAGACATGGGCCAAGAAGGCGATCATGGCTTTCGAACAGGGCCACTATGACGGCGTCTTGATCACCGCCACCGGCTGCTCGGCACAGCTCAAGGACTATGCCCATCAATTCGCCGGCGATCCGGTTTGGGAAAAGCGCGCCTCGACGTTCGCGGCCGCCGCCCGCGACTTCGCCGAGCTTTGCACACCGCTCACCACGACCCCACCGCGCGCCTTGCGCGTCGCCTATCATCCCGCCTGTTCGTTGCAGAACAGCCTGAAGCTGAACGGGGTGGGCGAAGCGCTGCTGGAAGCCGCCGGCTTCATTGTCGCGCCTTTTGCGGAATCGCATCTGTGTTGCGGTTCGGCCGGCACCTATTCCATCCTGCAGCCGGAGCTCTCCAGCCAGTTGCGGGAGCGCAAGCTTGGTCACATCGCCGCCGCAAGGGCCGATGTGCTGGTCAGCGGCAACATCGGCTGTTTGCAGCATCTGGCTGCCGGGCTCAGCCAGCCCATCCTGCATATCGCGGAGCTGTTGGATTGGGCTGAAGGTGGTCCGAAACCGGTCAACCTGGAATTGTTCTCAAAGTCGCACTAGACTGCCGCCATGCGCACCGCGCTTGCCCTTTGCCTTCTGCTCGCCACTGCCCAATCCAGTTGGGCCGCGCCGCAAAAATCGCCTGTTCCCAAGGACGTTACCAGCCAGGAAAAGCTGTTCGCCCAGCTCAAGCAGGTGGATAGCCCGGAAGACGCCCATCCGATTGAGCAAAAACTCATCGCGATGTTTCGGGCCTCAGGCAGCCCCAGCGTGGACCTGCTGGTCATTCGCGTCCAGACGGCCTTGGCGGCGGCCGACAACAAGACCGCCAAGCAGCTGATTGAAGCCGTCACCGCCATCGCGCCCGATTACGCCGAAGGCTGGCACATCCGCGCCGGCATGGAACAGGCGGCGGGTGATGACACCGCGGCTCTCGTCAGCCTGCAAAAGGTGGTGCAGCTCAATCCCCGCCACTTCGCGGCCCTGGGCGAGCTGGGCGGCATGCTGCAGGATTACGGCGACAAGGCGGGCGCCTTGAAATTGTATCGCCGCGCCCTGGACCTGGACCCGCAGCTTGAAGGCGCCGCCAGCAAGGTGCGCGAACTGACCCAAAGCGTGGAAGGCCGCGATATCTGATCCATGCGCGGCGCGATTCTTGGACTGTTCATTTTTGCGCTGGCCCCCCCGGCGGCGGCCCAATCCTTTATGGTGGGCACCTGGTACGGCCAGGGCCAGCCGGAAAACAAAGACGCCATGTATGTCGACCGCATGCGTGCCGACGGCAGCTGGCGCGGCGAATATCGTACCTGTCTAGGGGGCAAGGCGCGCGACCAGATCCAGGAAGGACGCTGGGCGCTGGAGGGCGATATTCTTCTCCTCCGGGTCGAGAAGGTGAACGGGGTGAACGCGCCGCGCACCGACACCTACAAGGTCCTGTCGCACTCCGCGAACGCGCAGAAATATGTCAGCCAGGGCTGGAATTTTCCCTATACGCCGGGTCGCGTGGCGGACGATTTCCAGATGCCGGGCTGCCTGGTCAGCTAGCATGATGCGGTCTTTCGCGTGTTTGTTTCTCTGCCTGGGCGCTTCGCCCGTCTGTGCCGCACCGTCTCTGGCCGGCACCTGGTTCGGCCAGGGTCAGCCCGACGGCAAGGAGTCGATGTATCTCGATCATTTTTTGCCGGACGGTCTGATGCATTCCCAGTTCCGCGACTGTGTCAAAGGCAAGGCTCTCGATAGCAGCGAAGACGGCATCTGGTCGGTGACAGGAGACATCCTCACCATCCGCGTGGCGCGGCACAATGGTATTGCCATGCCGCGCACCGATATGTACCGGCTGACGTCGGTTACGGCGCGCGCGTTCAAGGACGTCTATCTGCCGTTGAATTTTCCCTATGACGAACGTCGGGTGGACGACAATTTCACCATGCCGGGCTGTCAGCTGGTGAGCTAGTCTGACGGCCCTTCGCTTGCGCTCAGGGCATTCGTCGCTTTCGCAGGTCCACTGGACCTGCTCACGCGCTACGCGCGCTGCTCCTCATCATCCGTCACGAACGCCACCCGCAGCATGTTGGTGGCGCCGGTGGTGCCCAAGGGCACGCCTGCGGTGATGACGATTCGTTCGCCGGCCTGGGCGAAGCCTTCCTGGCGGGCGATCTGCGACGCGCGTTTGACCATGTCGTCGAAGTCGCGGATGTCCTCGGTGATGACGCTGTGGGTGCCCCATACTAGGCACAGCCGCCGCGCTGTCTCGATCGAGGGCGTGGGCGCGATGATCGGCGCCTGGCTGCGCTCGCGTGCCGCGCGCATGGCGGTGATGCCCGACTTGGTCCAGCACACAATGGCGCGCGCCTCGATGGTCTGGGTCACTTCATGCACCGCCGCCATGATGGCGTCAGGTGTGGTTTTTTCGGGCACGCCGCGCTGGGATTCGATGATGGAGTGATAGAGCTCGTCCTCCTCCACCGAGCAGGCGATGCGGTCCATGGTCTGCACCGCTTCCACCGGATAGGAGCCGCTGGCCGATTCCGCCGACAGCATCACCGCATCGGCGCCGTCGAACACGGCGGTGGCGACGTCTGACACTTCGGCGCGGGTGGGCATGGGCGACAGAATCATCGATTCCAGCATCTGGGTCGCCACCACCACCGGCTTGCCCGCCTTGCGGGCGGCGCGGGTGATCTGCTTTTGCAGGCCCGGCACCCGCTCCAGCGGCATTTCCACCCCCAGATCGCCGCGCGCCACCATCAGCGCGTCGGCCAGTTCCAGAATGCCCTGCAATGAGGCCAGCGCTTTGGGCTTTTCGATCTTGGCCAGCACGCCGGCGCGTCCCGCCACGATCTTCTTCAGTTCCGCCACGTCTTCCGGGCGCTGCACGAAAGACAGCGCAATCCAGTCCACCCCCAGTTGCAGCGCCGCATCCAGGTCGGCGCGGTCCTTGGGCGTCATTGCCGACATCGGCAACAGAGTGTCGGGCATGTTGACGCCCTTGCGGTCCTTGATCTCGCCCGCCACTTCCACCACCGCTTCCGCGAAGGTGTCACCCTTGCGCAGCAGCCGCAGGCGCACCTTGCCGTCGTCGATCAACAGCGCGTGCTTCTGTTTGATGGCCTGGAAAATTTCCGGATGCGGAATGGGTATTTCTTCGGGCTTGTCGCTGGTTTCGCCCAGCACCAGTTTGATGCGCTCGTCTTCCTTGAGCATGCGCGGGCCGCCGCACAATTTGCCCAGGCGGATCTTGGGGCCCTGCAGGTCGCAGAGAATGCCGATAGGCCGCCCCACTTCCTCCGCCAGCGCCCGCAGGTCGGCATGCATCTTCGCCAGCATCTCGTGGCTGGTGTGGCTCATATTGATGCGAAACACATCCACGCCGGCATCGAACAACGCCCGCATCATGGCCGGGGTGTTGGAGGCAGGCCCCAGGGTGGCCAGAATTTTCGTCTTGCGGCGGCGGCGCATGAAGTACCTTAGTTGGAAAGACTCTGAGTCCAGTCGGGTTTCTTGCCCGTATCTATTTCAAAAAAGCCGCGGCGGTCGAAGCCGCGCTTGGCGCAGCCGCTGCGGCCCACCGACCGGAAGCGCTTTTCCGGCGCGACACAGAAATGTGTCTTGCCTTCCCAGATACCAGCCGCGCGGTCGCTGGCGTAGAGGTAATAAAAACGCCCCTGCAACGGGCCGGTCAGGATGGGGACACAGGCATTGGGCTGGACGGCCCACCAGCCTTCGCTGGTCCAGTTGGTGCCGTCGAAGTGGCCAACGGCCGTGCGGACGGGCAGGTTGGTCTTGTTGCAGACGGTGAAGGCGGCAAAGGCAGGCTCCGCAAGCGCGCAAAGCCCGGTTACGGCCAAGGTCATGGCAAGGAAGTGGGTCTTGCGACGCATGCGAAGTCCGGTGTGGCGCGAAAGTGCTTGGCCGTCAACGTTAGGCGATTCTATATCTCTGGCCCATGATGAAAAACGCTTTTGAGGCCATTGCGGGACGCAAGACCGGCCAAAGCGGGGGTGGCCAAAATAGCGGCAATTGCCCGTTGCTGCTGCTGTGCGACCACGCCTCCAATGCCCTGCCCGAGGGCGGGCTGGGGCTGGATCCCGGCCTGCTGGCGACTCATATCGCCTATGACATAGGGGCAGCGGCCGTGACCCGGGCCCTGGCCGCCGCCTATGGCGCGCCGGCCTTTTTGGGGGTCTGGTCGCGGCTCCTGATCGACCTCAACCGGGGCGCCGACGACCCCACCCTTGTGATGAAGCTCTCGGACGGCAGCATCATTCCAGGAAACCGGGATGCCGATGCCGCCGAGGTCGCACGCCGCATCGCCGCCTGGCACGCGCCCTATCATGCCGCGATCGTTGCCGAATTGGACCGCATGGGACCGGCCGCTATGGTTGTCTCGATGCATAGTTTCACGCCTGCCTGGAAAGGCCGGCCGCGGCCCTGGGACGTGGGCGTGCTATATGACCGCGACATACGCCTGTCCGCGCCGTTGATGAAGCGTCTGGCCGAGGCCGGATTCACCGTCGGCGACAATGAGCCCTACACCGGCGCGCTGGAAGGCGACACGCTGTACCGGCACGGCACCTTGCGCGGTTTGCCGCATGTGCTGATCGAGATGCGGCAGGACTTGATCGATAGCGATGCGGCGGCACAAGCATTTGCGTTGCGCCTGAAACCCATACTGGATGCGGCGCTGAGCGATGTGGCATTGCGCCGCTCATAAAGCGTGCACAGCCGGGACATTTTTTTCGCGTTGCACCGCGTCAGGCGGGCGGGCTAGTGTCCCCGGCCTTTGCAAATGCGGTAGTACATCATGGCCAAATCCGGCTTCGCCAAAGATCATCTCAAATCCTTCATCAACCGCATCGAGCGGCTGGAGGAGGAGCGCGCCGCGCTTTCCGCCGATATCCGCGAAGTCTATTCCGAGGCCAAGGGCACCGGCTTCGACACCAAGATCATGCGCCAGGTGATCCGCATGCGAAAGCTCGACAAGGCCGACTTCCAGGAACAGGAAGCCATGCTGGACCTCTACTTAACCGCGATGGATATGCGTTAACCGCGCGGGTCTTTGGCCTAGCTTTTCTTTGCGAGCGAAGCGAGTTTAGAAAAGCTGGCCCCGCTTCGAGCCCGCATAGCGGGCGAGGGCGGTAGCGCTCTTCTCGCTCCTTCTCAGATCACAAAATCCCTCGCGCGGTATGTGGAATAGGCTAAAGTCGCACAAAGATGCGGCGGCAGACCGCGCCAGTGGAGGGATGACATGCCAAATATTCCGATCGATCGCCGTGGGCTTTTGTTGGCCGCTGCGGCTGCGCCGGCCATGGTAGCCGTCACACAAGAACCCGCCAATGCCCAGCCGCCGCCGGGGCGCGATCCCTCCGGGGCGGCGCCCACCGCCGATCAGCAGCGCCGCATGCAATGGTGGCATGACGCCAAATTCGGCATGTTTATTCATTTCGGCCTCTATGCCGCCCATGGCCGCCACGAATGGGCGATGGAAATCGAAGCCATTCCGGTCGCCGAGTATCAGAAATTCACCGACGGCTTCAATCCCGCGCCGGGAAGTGCGCGCAACTGGGCGCGGCTGGCCAAGGCGGCGGGCATGAAATACATGGTGCTGACATCCAAGCATCACGAAGGCTTCTGCAACTGGGACACCAAGCTGACCAATTACAACGCGGTCAATTATGGGCCCAGGCGCGATGTCATCCGCGAATTCGTCGAGGCGGCGCGCGCCGAAGGCCTGCGCGTGGGTTTCTATTATTCGCTGATGGACTGGCATCATCCCGACGGCGCCCGCTGCCAGGATGATCCCGCGGCGCGGCGGCGCTTTGTCGATTACACCCATGGCCTGATCCGCGAGTTGATGAGCAACTACGGAAAGATCGATATTCTCTGGTATGACGTGTCCTGGCCGCTGGACGCCGATGGCTGGGAATCCGAAAAGATGAACCAGATGGTGTTCGGCCTGCAGCCCGACATCATCGTCAACAACCGCAACCGCCTGGCGGGTGACTTCTCCACCCCCGAACAGACCATAAAGGCGGAAGCCGGCGGCCGCGCCTGGGAAAGCTGCATGACCCTGAACGACAGCTGGGGCTATCAGCACGCCGACGACAACTGGAAAGACCCGCGCACCGTGATCCGCAACCTGATCACCTGTGCCCGCGACGGCGGAAACTATCTGCTGAACATCGGCCCCCAGCCCGACGGCGGCATCCCGCCGGAAAGCGCGCGCATTCTCACCGCGGTTGGCGAATGGATGAAGCGCAATGGCGAGACGATCTATGCGTCCGACATCTGTCAGCCGCACACGAGCGTTTATTCCAATTTCACACGCAAGGCCAACACGCTTTACATGCATGTCCATTTCTGGCCGGGCACGGATGTGTCCATTTCCGGCCTGAAGCAGAAGGTGTTGTCGGCCAAGATCCTGAAGAC